>NZ_JVPL01000060.1:0-40661 GCF_001054655.1 Bacillus sp. 220_BSPC | reverse complement strand
ACTTCTTTCCTTTGAGAGAAGTGCTTTTTAGTTTGGGCGCCGCTTTTCTTCTCAAGATTGATCAGAACAATTAAAAGTGTTGAAAGGAGAAAGAATGAAAAGAACCAATTGGAAAATTATTTATTTTGTCATTTTACTGCTTTTTGTCCCGAAACGGGCATTGGCCATGCATATCATGGAGGGCTTTTTACCCATAGAATGGGCTATATTCTGGTGGGCCGTGTCGCTTCCATTTTTAATCTTGGGGTACCGGTCCATTAGGTCCAAAGTAAGGGAAAACCCAGAAACAAAAATGATACTAGGCCTATCGGGCGCATTTGTATTTATATTATCGGCCCTAAAGATTCCTTCCGTTACGGGAAGTTCTTCGCACCCTACCGGAGTTGGTTTAGGTTCCATACTATTCGGACCATTGGCCATGAGTGTCGTCGGCTCCATCGTTCTGTTATTTCAAGCTGTTTTACTGGCACACGGAGGATTGACGACATTAGGGGCCAATGCATTCTCCATGGCCGTTTGCGGACCGTTCATTGCTTACTTTGTCTTCAAGGGCGCAACTAAATTGGGGTGGTCTTTTTCACTTGCCGTATTCTTGGCAGCTGCTTTTGGGGATTTGGGCACCTATGTAGTAACTTCCGTTCAACTTGCCCTTGCTTTCCCTTCCGAGGTTGGAGGATTCATGGCCTCTTTCAGTAAATTTGCAGGGATTTTTGCCCTGACCCAAATTCCCTTAGCGATCAGTGAGGGGTTATTGACAGTCGTCGTGATGAATTTCTTGAAAAAATACAATCTAGGCGAATTGAAATTGCTGCGAGTTTTATCTAAGGAGGCCCGTTAATATGAAAAAAAGTTTACTGCTGCTTTTCCTGGTCGTCATTCTTGCTACCATACCGTTGATCACCCAACAAGGAACGGAATTTGGCGGTGCCGATGGCGAAGCTGAGGAAGCCATCACTAAGATCCATCCGGAATACAAGCCATGGTTCAACAGTATTTGGGAGCCGCCAGGTGCAGAAACCGAAAGCTTATTATTTGCGCTGCAAGCTGCAATCGGAGCCGGTTTCATTGGATACTTCATTGGCGTGATGAGACAAAGGAATAAGCAAACCAAACAAGAAATTCCCAAAAAATCGAAGCATGTTACTCATTGATAAATATGCCTATTTCAATGGGCTAAAGGATGTACATCCGTTGGAAAAGATGGTTTTTGCACTCTCCCTTTTGCTTTTTTCGTTAACGGTAAGGGATATGGCCGTTTCGCTCATCACTTTTACGGTGATGAGCGCTTTAATCATTTTTGCGGCAAAAATCCCGCTTTCTTATTATCTTAAATTACTTCTATTACCAGGATTTTTTATACTATCGGGAACCATTACCATCCTTTTTTCTTTCACTGGTAAATCCACTTCGATTTCGAATATATGGTGGTCCTGGAAGATCGGGAATTGGCAAATATTCATCAGCGATGACAGCTTTGGTACGGTGGCCAATTTGGTCACTGTCGTATTCTGCAGCATCAGCTGTTTATATTTCCTTACCTTAACTACACCCATTACCGTCATCCTATCCGTGCTGAGAAAACTTAAAGTGCCTTCGTTATTGGTCGATTTAATAGAATTGACCTATCGATTCATCTTTATTTTTTTAGATACGGCATTGGCCATTCACCAATCACAAGCTTCACGGCTGGGGTATGGTTCGTTTAGGAAAGGCATTCGATCTCTCGGATTACTAATTTCATCATTATTTTTAGGAGTATTGCAGCGCTCTGGACAGTTGACGATGGCCATGAACGCAAGAGGCTATCAGGAGAACCTTTCCTATATCGAGGATACTTACACCTATTCCTCACGCAATTGGCTGATCGCGATTGTCATACTAGGAAGCTTAATCCTTATTAATGGATATTTGTAAATTGGAGGCAACCCAACAATGGACGAGCATATTTTTCATATAGAAGGCCTCACCCATCAATTCGCAGATGGAACCTTCGCTTTAAAAGGACTTTCGCTAACGATCCAACAAGGTAAAAAAATTGCATTATTAGGCAATAATGGTGCTGGCAAATCGACTTTATTTCTCCATTTAAATGGTCTATTACAACCTACTGAAGGAAAGATCAGATTTAAGGGCAAGAAAATGAAATATGACCGGAAAGCATTATTATCATTACGAAAGCAAGTCGGTATCGTTTTTCAAGATCCCGACTCTCAGCTCTTTTCCGCTAATGTACAACAGGATATATCGTTTGGACCAATGAATTTAGGATGGGATAGAATTGCAGTCCAGGAGAAAGTAAATTGGGCAATGGCTGAAACGGAAGTAACCGAACTAAAAGATAGACCTACCCATTTTTTGAGCCTTGGGCAAAAAAAACGGGTCGCCATCGCAGGGGTACTTGCCATGGAACCCGATGTCTGGCTCCTGGACGAGCCTACCGCTGGATTGGATCCTTATTTCTCAAGACAGATCATGAATCTGCTGGACAGTATTCACCACCCTGACAAAACGATAATCCTCTCAACTCATGATGTTAATTTAGCTTACCAATGGGCTGATGAGGTCGTGGTCATGAACGATGGTAAGGTCATATATCAAGGGGACCCTGTTTCCGTTTTCCATGATGAAGACGTTTTGCTGCAGGCACATCTGGAGAAACCGTGGGTTTTTGAAATGTTTCAAGCCCTTCTTCAATCAAGGAATCTTGCAGAAAGGGACCTTTTCCCAAGAACGAAGGAAGAATTGCTTCAAAATTTGGAGACAGAAAAGATTTATTAATTAATTATCCCCTAGCTTCGGCTTTCCTGAAGCTAGGGGATCTAACCGATATATCTTAAAAATAGCGGGCGATAATCCTTCCTAAAACAAAAATCCCAGTATTACTTTTCTTCCTTTTCTTTTGTAATCTCAATATCTCTTCCATTTACATCATCAATGACTGCCTTTATCTCGCCTTCCGCATAAGTATCCGAGACTTGTTCGTGGGTTCGAGCCAGTCCAGAAGATAAAGGATCTTCCCGTTTATAATCGCTGACATCATATATTCTCCCGGCAACTTCTGAAGATTCATTTTTTGATTGCTTGCTATCCATTTTTTCACTCCTAGTTTTTAAATTATCATTGCAGTATTATAGACAAAGGTATTTTGTGTAAAAAACGAAGCAATATTCAATAATGATGAAAAAAGGAGGAAAAAGACAAAAAGCTTACAAGTAAAAACCCCTTTCAAGGACTTACTTGTAAGCTTAATGAGAATTTAGGCTTCCTTCTTCACATCCACATTATCGGATGGGTCACCCCAACATTCCACATTCTTCAAACCTTTAATATTGTTCACATGGAAAACTGGATTTTTCCCACTTTTCTTTTGCTTTTGATAATCCGCCAGTGCAGCAAAAGCAATTTTCCCTAGCAATGCTATGGCAATCAGGTTGATAATGGCCATAAGGGCCATAAGCAAGTCAGCCAGTCCCCAAACAAAATCCAGTGAGGCAAGCGAACCGAATATCACCATCCCTACGACTGCGACACGATAGACATTCAGCCAAACCTTATTTTCATTGATGAAGCCGATGTTCGACTCTCCATAATAATAGTTGCCCACAATGGAGCTAAAGGCGAATAAAAGTACGATAATGGCAAGGAAAATTCCTGCCCAAGATCCCAATGCCGTTCCGAGGGCATTTTGGGTAAGGACGATACCGTCCGTTTCCTTCGATGTATAAAGACCGGAAAACAAAATGATGAAGGCTGTCGAGCTGCAAATGATGAGCGTATCGACAAAAACACCTAGAGACTGAATGAGCCCTTGTTTGACGGGATGACTGACATCAGCCGTTGCACCAGCATTTGGTGCACTACCCATCCCGGCTTCATTTGAAAATAGGCCGCGCTTGATTCCCTGCATCATGGCAGCTCCCAGTACTCCGCCAGCCACTTCTTTTATTCCATCGAATGCACTTTCAAAGATCAAAGCAAAAACACCAGGTAACTCGGTAATGTTCATGATGATGATAATCAACGCCACTATTACATAGGCTCCTGCCATGATCGGAACGATGACTTCAGAGACTTTTGCAACCATTTTGATCCCGCCAAAAATGATGACAGCCGTGACCATAGCCAAGATTATTGCCGTAACCCACTTTTCAATCCCAAACGATTCATTGAATGCGCTTGTAATCGTATTGGCTTGTACCGAGTTGAAAGCCAATCCAAATGTAAGCGAAATCAACACAGCGAAAGTGATTCCCATCCAACGGGCATTCAATGCCTTTTCCATATAATAAGCAGGACCGCCGCGGAATGCATCCCCATCCTTGACTTTATAGATTTGAGCAAGTGTACTTTCAATGAATGCGGAAGCAGATCCGATCAATGCTATTAACCACATCCAGAAAACGGCTCCAGGTCCGCCCGTCGTGATCGCGATGGCAACACCCGCAAGGTTACCCGTTCCTACCCGCGATGCCGTGCTTATGCAAAATGCCTGAAAGGATGTTACACCTTTTTTATCCGCAGTGGCCCCTTCTCCCAAAAGCCTGAACATTTCCCCTACCATTCTGAATTGGACAAACTTCGTGCGGATGCTAAAATAAAGACCCAATCCAACCAACATGATGATCAATATGGAAGACCATAACACACCATTAGCCTCACTAATAAATTTTTCTAAGAATTCCATTAAAACAAACCCCTCTACTTAACTCTGATTATTATTATAAAAACATATACAACTATAATTTATTTCCCCGTGCATCGAGAAGATAAACAAAAGAAGCCCGTAAAAAAAAGGAAATTCCACAATGAATCTTCAATACAATAATATATTATATCCTAACACTCCATTTTTTTCATTCATGAATTGGTGGAATCAATCGAAAAATAAAATATATCAGTATCATTTCCTATAGATAATAATCATACTTCCTCACTTCATTTAACACTTCAACGTTAATTATACTCATATTCCAAACACATCTTGGATATAGCACATAAAAGCCTCACACGTCCTGATTCCAGGTAAACGTGCGAGGCTTATTTGCATTCCTCTGCTCTATCTTATATTTGCTATAAGTCTCAATTTTGCTAAATGGTTAGAATACCTTGTGAAAACATCTTTCTTAATTCTTTTTTATCTATTTTTCCAATAGGCGTTAATGGGAACTTATCAAGAAAATAGGCAATTTTAGGAACCATATACTTAGAGGTCCTTTGTTTGCAGAAATCCATTAATTCCTCACTAGTACAGCTCAATCCTTCATGCAATGCTATCACGACACACACTACTTCTCCCCAATCTGGATGGGGAACGCCAATGCATGCGCTCAATGCAACAGAAGGGTGCTGGTTCACCACTCGCTCCACTTCTGAAGAATATACGTTCATCCCGCCTGTAATGATCATATCTTTCTTCCTGTCTACAATATAAAGGTAACCGCTTTCATCCCATTTACCAATATCCCCCGTGTAGAGCCAGCCATCACGGATGTATTCACGGGTAAGATCCGGTCTTTGATAATATCCAACCATCATGGCTGGTGACTTTACGATGATTTCTCCAAACTCGGTTGGTTTTACATCATTTCCATTCTCATCAATCAGTCGAACTTCGGTAAGGATGCACGGTTTTCCACAGCTTTTCAAAACTTCCGGATTATTATGATAAGCCCATACATGAGCGCTCTTCGATAGTCTTGAAATGACAATATTACATTCTGTCATGCCGTATTGCTGGCGCATGATAGGCCCGAATACTTCAAAAGCTTCTTTTAGGCGCTTCTGTGAAATAGGTGACGCACCGTAGAAGATATTGCGCATGGAGCTCATATCATATTCCATCTTCTTGGTCTGATCAAGTAGCCTGTATAACATGGTCGGTACCATGAATGTCGTCGTAATTTTGTGTTCCTTTATCGCCTGTATGAATGCTGCAGCGTCGAATGAGCCCATCACATAAACATGGACGCCCGAAACAAGGGATCTCCAAAGTAGTGAACCGGCTGAATGCACAATGGGCGTACTTAGCAATACCCGGTCACGGTCGTCCAGCGGGTCTTCGATAGCTGCAGAAAGTATCGCGGCGCCGAGTCCTTTCTGGGAATGCATGACGCCTTTGGGTGTACCCGTCGTCCCTCCTGTATAGGACAGAAGGGCAATGTCATCTTCTTCAGCTATTGGCAAGTCTACATTATTTTTTTCACCAGGCCATTTAAACAGTTCAAACTCCTCCGGATAATTACTATTAAAGCCAGGGAGCCCAATGACATGGACATCCTCCTTCTTCATTTCTTCCAAATACTCTAAGAAGGTGTCAAAGTGTGTCTGTGTAGCAATTATGACCACTTCTGGTTTTGCTTCCTTTAAAATGAATTGTATTTCTCGTTTCCCCAGTTTTTCACTTAATGGCACCAAGGTAGCCCCGCATTGCTGGACGGCCAAACCAAACATCACACTTTCCAAACTGTTTGGAATGATGGTCGCTATGCGGACGCCCCTTCCTGCACCTAAACGCAGTAAATAAGAAGTGATAAGTTCTGTTTTCTTCCATAACTCGTCGTAGGTTATCGTTTCTCCGTTTGGCAACAAGGTAATAGCCGGCAGGTCACCGAATCGTTTCATTCCTTTATTCATCAGTGACTGAAATGTCAACTTATGCAGCATGAATTTTTTCCTCCCCCGAAAAAGTTTTCACCCTTTTAATAGTGCTTTGGCAATTGTATTTTTTTGAATCTCTGAGGTTCCGCTCAGAATCCGATACATCCGTGCACTCCTGTACATTTTTTCTACTGGATGCCCTTTTGCCAAGCCTTTGGAGCCAAAGATTTGGATGGCCTTGTCAGCAACACGGCTATTTACCTCTGAAGCAAACAGCTTGGCCATGGACGTACCGGCCCGATCCTCTTTTCCCTGATCAATTTTATCAACCACATCATAGACCATGCATTTTGCTGCATAGATTTCCGTCGCCATATCTGCTAGCATATGCTGAATTGCCTGGAAGTCACCGATGGGCCGGCCATACTGGACTCGCGTTTTGGCATGTTCAATAGATAAATCGAGTAGGTGTTGAGCCATTCCGATGAAGCCGGCGGCATGGGAAGCGCGATTTGTGTTTATTCTTTTTAATCCGAGCAGCAATCCTTTTCCTGGTTCACCGATTATATTGGCGGCAGGCACTCGACATTGATTGAAATTCAATTCAGCATGTATGCGCTCTCCTGATAGGGGAACTTGGATGTCTCCTAGTTCAAACCCCGGCTGTTGGGGTGTTTTTTTATCAACTAGGAAAGCAGTGATCCTTTCTTTTTCTCCTTTCCGGATTTCTTTCGCTATGACAATGGCGAAATCAGCATAGGGTGCAGCACTGATAAAATGTTTTTTTCCGTTTAATATATAATCATTGCCGTCTTTAACGGCTGTTGTTTCGATAGCGAAGGCATCCGATCCGGCATTTGGTTCTGTAAGGGCAAAGCAGCAACTCACTTCTCCCGTCACAACGGGCATCACATATTTTTCTATTTGCTCCGGTGTAAAACTTTCCAACATCTGACCAATTCTTAGCGGCCCGCCAATTTCCCCTATAACCTGCCCCCATAAAACCGCACCGGAACGTGCCAATTCTTCCTTGAACATGCATAATCCTTTTAAGCTTACATCTTGTCCGCCATATTTTTCAGGGAGGTTAATTCCGTAAAAGCCCAATTCCCTGGATCGTTTCCTTGCCCATTTTATGGCTTCCATCGGAATATCCTCTTCAGCATTCAAGCCATTCTCCTGTTCATATGGAAGCAGTTCATTTTGGATGAAATCCTGCAACTTTGTTTGAAGTACCTCTAATTTCTCTTCCTGGGTCGTAACCATAAGTTTCCCCTTTCGCTTTTTATTTTCATCTTACTTTTTAAATATTTGAAATGTTATAAAATTAATTTTAAATGTAAATAATATTTAAGTAAAATAAGGATATATGATGTAAATATAAAAAAAAATGATGTAAACAAAAAAATATTAGTTCCCTATCATCATAGGAAACTAATATTTAAGAGTGGTGTAAAATTCGAGACATTTAATAAACTCCCTGGCAGCTTTTGAAAAATACTGCTTCTTAGAGCGAACGTAACCGAATTCCATTGTATTATTTTCCAGCTCCACCAAAGGAATGGCCACAAGTTCCCCGCTTAGGAAATAGGGGTCGCTGTTAACTCCGATATCATAAGAAAAGGCAATCGCTAATCCCTCAGCGACGGTTTTTTTGATGATTTCTGTATTATTTGTGAAAAACAAAATATTCATCTCACCGTAATGATCAAAAAAACCTTTAATGAACGACTTCATTCTTGGTCCATTGTAAATGACCAAATTTTGGTCCATCAGCTCTTGTGGGGTTATGCTTTTACGGTTCACTAAAGGGGAGTTCTTACTGACCATCACAATCACTTTTGCTTCCATCAAAGGTTGGAATTCCAACTCAATTTCTTTTGGTTTAACCTTTGGGATATTCAATAGCCCGATGTCTATCTTACCATTCCGTACTTCTTCGGTTATCTCTTGCCCCCCTTTTTCTTCAATGACAATTTTCACCTCGGGATACTTCTTCTTAAATAAGGCCAAGGATTTAGGCAAAACCGTTAGAAATAAACCTTGTGTTGATGAAAGGCGCAACTCTTTTTCCATCGTATCTGAATGTATTTGGGCACTGTCTCTTATTTCTTCCAATTTGCTTAATACTTCAAGAGCTTTCTGGATGATTTCCTTTCCGTCTTCTGTAGGTATGGTTCCTAACCTTGACCGCTTGAAGATTTTTATACCTAATTCCTTCTCCAAACTCGTAATGGCCATACTGATTCCAGATTGAGAGATATGGAGGCTTTCTGATGCCGTGGAAATCGAGTTAACCTCGGCTACCTTGATGATATATTCCAATTGTTCAATATTCATGGTTTATTCTCCTTCTAGCCTATTACTACTATCATACCTCGAACAGAAAGCCCTTTCAATTTTAGAGAAGTGGAATCAGAACACCTCAAGCTGTATTCTCAAAAGCAGAATCCAGTTTTAAACAATGGTAGATGTTTTTTCGTATTCTTTAGCGGGTTGTGCCTGATTATTTTTAATGGATACGGCAACAATCGTTCCCAATAACGCTATTATCACCAAAAACAGGAAAGCGGCATTATAGGAGTCATTAAACAGACTGATAATCAAACCGAGGGCTAAAGGAGAAACCGCACCTGCAATTTGACCGGCGAAAGTTACGAGTCCGGAGGCAGAGCCCGTTAGTTCCTTTGGTGAGTATTTTATGATGATCGTATATAGAACGGTTCCAAAGAAAGACAGTGCTACGGAGTTGAGGGTGAGATACGTGATGATAAGTCCTATAGACGTGGCGTTAGACATTAAAAAGAGAAAAATTGCCGATAATAAAGCGCCTGCAGCGGCAAGATACTTCTCCCGGTTAGCCATATGTTTATCCAGAAGCCACCCGCTTACATTAAACATCAAGAAACCAAAAATATAAGGGATTGCCAATAAACCTCCGGCGGCTATTAAATCCACTCCTTTTTCTTTAACCAAATATATAGGCATCCAAGTGATCAAACCATAGTTGATAATATTTGATATAAACTTGAATGTTATGAGTTTCCAAATATTTTCGATTTTAAATAACAGTTTCAGAGCAACCTTTTTTTGTTTCGGTTTGTCTTTTTTAACCTCTTGATTTCCTTGAGGCTTGAGAATGAACCAAATTCCGAAAGAAGCCAATATCCCTAGAATTCCGGCAATGGTAAACATGCCCCGCCAACCGAATGCCACCACCATTGAAGCAGCAAGTGCAGTACCTAATATCCCGCCAATATTTTGGGCAGACAGGAAAAACGAATTTGCCCGGCCCCGTTCTTCTTCCGGGAAGTTATCTCTTATAGTGGACATACTGGCAGGATAGAAAGGCCCTTCACCTAACCCGAACAGAAAACGGATGAATAATAAAGACATAAATGACCAAGCAAACCCAGTCATTACAGTGAACAAGGACCAACTAAACAAAGAAACAGTAACCATGACCCTGGCGCCATACTTATCGGTCATCCATCCACCAAGCGGTTGCATGAGTGAGTAGCTAACAAAAAATATACTAATTAAAATACCTGTCTGGGACGTAGTGAGATGAAACTCTTCTGCAATAGGAATAATCCCTACATTTATGGCAACGCGATCAAAAAAACTTAAAATCATTCCAACAAATAAAAGGCCGCTAATCATTATTTTTCGTTTATTACTTGCATATAACTGCATTCCCCATCACCCCATTTTTTCATATTTTCACAAAACCTCAATCGCATAGGAAGCGCTTATAATTCCTTTCGAATTACAAAACTTGAAATTTTCTTTTTACGGTTATTGACTTTTGTTCTGTAACTATTAGGAGCGTTTTATAAAAAATAAAAACGAAACAGGATGCCTACAGGAATAATTAATACATTCAAACCCACGAGACTGCTAAGTAGACTCGTGGGTAACCGATCCATCCTGGTTTCAGAATATGAAGTGGTTGATTATCATGGAGTTACGATATTAACCTTTGGTTGGAATTGATCCAGCAAAGTCAGGAAGTCTTCAAACTGTTTTTTATCACCGGAAATCACAACTTTGCCGGCTGCTTCCATTTTGGATAAATCTTCACGTCCCAGAGCAATCTGATAGAATGTCATTTTATCTAATGTTAATGTTGCATCAGGGGTGGACGCCATTTTCCCTTTTTTGAAGTTCAAAACAGAATTATTCAGATCGATCGTGTAATTGGTTTTCGAATCAGTAGTTGTTAAATGGAATGCCATATTTTTATTTTCCGCTTTTATTCCGTTTAATTTAATGGACAAGAATTTCAGGAAATCATCCATTGGCATATTGAGCAGCGTATCGAGATTCATCATTCCACCACTTCCCTTCGAGTCCGCCACGCCGTTCCTTAACTCATCTGCGCCGGTAAGATAGAAATTACGCCACACAGAAGATTCTGCTGTGTATCCTAATTGCTCATAAGCTTGAGCCAGTAAATTTTTTGCTTCTGTATTTTTGGGGTTAGCCATGACTACATGCTTTAAGACTTGAGCCACCCAGCGATATTCCCCTTTTTTATAATCAAGTTTTGCCTGTTTAATGACCTTCTTTTCTCCACCCATATATTGTACATATTTAGCGCCCGATTCCTCTTGTGGTAATGGATCCAAGTCGGATGGATTACCGTTGAAATATCCTAAGTAAAAGTTGTAAACCGCCTTTACGTTATGTTTCAATGTTCCGTAATACCCCCGATTGGCCCAGACTTTATCCAACTTTTCAGGAAGCTTTAACTTTTCCGCGATTTCGTCAGGTGTGAGACCTAAATTAGCTAATCGTATGGTTTGGTCATGAATATATTTGTACAAATCACGCTGACTCTCCAACTGCTCCAAAACATTGTCCCTTCCCCATATGGGCCATGTATGGGCCGTAACCATAGCATCTATATCCTCGTTTCCAAACAGATCAACTGTTTCATCAAGTGCTTTCACCCATTTTAAGGTATCTCTGGTTTTAGCTCCCCTTAATGTATAAATATTGTGTAACGTGTGCCCGGTGTTTTCCGCTACCACTAAAGTTTTGTAATCATTGATATAATAATGCATTTCAGATGGAGCTTCCGAATCCGGCGTCAATAAAAATTTAAATGTTATTCCGTCTATTTCCATCGTTTGAATATCATCCTTCACTTCCATTGTTGGAGGTAAATAGCTAAAAGTTCCGTTACTTAATCCAGGGCCAATACCAGAAGTAACAAATCCCCTTTCATTTGCGGGTAAGAGATTTCCAAACATATAACCTGCACGGCGAGACATTATATTGCCTAAAAGAATGTTTTCACTTAGCGCTTCTTCGTTAAAACCTGCTGGGACAATAACCGGTACCTTAGCTGGATTTACAGCATATTGAGCAATGCCTTTTATACCACCAAAGTGATCCGCATGACTGTGACTAATGACAATTGCACTTACTGGGGATTTAGGCCGATGTTCAAAATAAAGCTCCATGGCTGCTTTGGCTGTTTCAATAGTAGAAAGTGTATCCAAAACTATTAATCCTGTTTTTCCTTCCACAATGGTAAGCACTGATAAATCCTGGCCCCGAACTTGATAAACGCCATCCACCACTTTAAACAAGCCTGTTATATTTTGTAACTGAGCCTGTCTCCACAAGCTTGGGTTTACAGTAAAGCTTGCCGGCTGATCTTCTTTGATGAATGAATATCGATTACTATCCCATACCACGTCACCTTTTGAATTTTTAATGGGATTCATATTCAAAGGCGCAATGAATCCTTTATGTGCATTCTTGAAATCTTCCTTGTCTGTAAAATTCAACTGTTCATAAACAGCCTTATTTGCTGAGATTGTTGCATCTGTTGCCGGCATTGGCTTATCTGAAGCAGCATTTGTAACAGAAGAAGAACCTGCCAGTAAAACAAAAACAATGGGAACGGTTACAATTCCTTTTATAAAAGATATTTTGGACATTTCATACCCCTTTCTAAGTAGATATCATGTATCTATTCCGAATTTTGCAGCAGAAACTTTCTCATCTTTTAGAAATTTTTTAGAATAATATGAATTTATTTTATAATTAATTTGACTTTAAGTATATTTCCTATTTTTAATGGTAACTTCAATTTTATTTATATAAAGGCTATGTTAAATTCTAATGTTGATATTTGACCATTAGAAAACCGCCTTGGTGAAAAGGCGGTTCATTGAGCTATCGTCCCCGTAGTTAAATAGATTAGTTGTGTCTGTTTTATTGAGTGTCTGCGTCGCTTTTGTTCTCCAAAAATCACCTGGCTGACAATCCAAAGTCTTACATATCCGTTAATCATTTATTTTTTGACATTATATCTGGGGCATTTTTTAATGGCTTTTGAAGTGCGTCCACAACGGCTGCGATGATACTTGTTGCTAAAATACCCATTAGACATAATGATGTAGGACCCGCTGCATCATCACTACCCGTGACTTTAGCAAGCACCCTTAAGCTTACTATTCCTAACAAAATGAGGAAAATGACTGTAAAAGTACATTTCTTTATAATCTTCAAAGATTTAAGGGATAATTCAGAGAAAGCATTGTTCTTTTCGATGTAGGTTAATAGTTTATATGCTTGATACAACGCAACAGAAAACGCAATACAGAATCCGTATGCACATACTAAAAAGGGGATTAGGAAGTAAGCCGTATCTGGATGTACCCTTGCATCTCTAACGGCTATCTCAGGCAACCAGATACACAAAGCAAGCACTGCAATTCCAGCCAGAAAAATAATTACCTTTAAGAAAGTCGTTGAACCTCGTTTAACATTCATTCAAAACACCTCACTTATTTAATGACAACATGATTTTAGCATATTATTTATTGTATTACAGTAAATTTATATTGTTTTTATTTATATTATTATTGTTATTGAAATATCTTTTTAATTTTGACAAAAATAAAAAGCACTTCTCATTACAAAGAAATGCTCTTACTTTAAAATGTTAAATTTACAACTTGTTCAACAAAACTGCCCGTTTAGATTTATGTGGTCTTCTGGTGCATTGAAGAGGTGTGTTTGTGAGGTCGTTGAAGGTTTGATGGCAGGCTTTACAGCGGTAACACTGCTGTATTTTCACCTCTCCTGTTTTGATAACGTATTTACCAAATCGCACAACAAAATGGCTGTCGCAATGTGGGCAGACAAGACTAGCTTTATGATTTTGTACCTGGATTTCATCAATTGCACGAATAGGAGCCGACATCGGTTTCGTTCGAGACTGCAAGAATTATACAAGTTGCTGTTTACCGCTTTCATTTAATGCTTCGGCGAGCTTCTTTATTTCCTTTAACTCCACGCTATATCATCTCCGAACCATCATTATATCTTTTATTATGCCCATTAATCCCTTTGTTTGTCTAACCGAAGGCTTAACAACCAAATTCAAAATGCCCCTCCCGATAGACAAGAGCTTTTATAATCAATGCGGTATATTCATTTTACCATGACTTTTGCTTGCTGCCGGGGCTACGCCGTTAACCACGAAACTGAAAATGCTGCCAATTATAAGTGTGAACAAAGGCAGCGTCCCATCCTTATTGAAGAAAATCAACAAATTTAGACACTCCTATTTTATTAAAACGCTTGTTTTTCCTGACTAGCCATAAATTTCTTGCCATATTTATTCTGTATATATCCACTTCCCGTAAAAAGCCTTGCTCCAATTCTCTGGCCACTGTCAACCTTGGCAAAATGCTGATTCCAAGTCCAGCTTCAACCGCACTTTTTATCGCTTGTGTGCTGCCAATCTCCATGTAGCTTTCAATTTTTTCTAAAATCCCATGCTCCCTTAGCATATTTTCAACGATAAGCCGTGTTCCGGAAATGGATTCACGCCAAATCATCCTTTCATTTCCCAATTCCTCTAGCTGAATTTCTTTTCTTTCTTTCCATGGGTGGTCGGATGGACATACCAATATCAATTCGTCTTCGGCGAACTTGTCTACAATAAAATCTGTGTTTTCCACAAGTCCTTCCACCAAGGCCAAATCAATGACATCGTTTGAAAGATCCTCCAAAACCCGGGGCGTATTTTTTATCGTCAATGTCACTTTTATTTCTGGCTGTTGTTTTTTGAATCTCCCAAGCAAGCTAGGCAACAAATACTCGCCGATAGTCAAGGAAGCCCCTACAATGAGATTTGCATGGTATTTACCCGTCGATTGCTGAATCACTTCTTTTGAATGGTTGAAGTCATTTACTATGGCTTTAGCAAAAGGGTATAACAGCTTTCCTGCTTCTGTAACTCTCAGCCTTCCTTCCTCACGGTCGAATAACAAAGTGTTATAATAATTTTCCAGTTGATGGATCTGCCGTGTTACAGCGGGCTGAGATAGGAAACTTAACCTCGCTGCCTGGCTTATACTTCCTTCATCCACCACTAAACAAAACATTTTCAGATTTTCCAATTTCAAGAAAACGACCTCCATGTTTTTAGATAGTTTATTAAAATGATAGCATCATTAGGTAAATGGTGAAATGAAAATAGTGAGATACATTCTAAGGCTATTCAATTATTGGCGGCATTCTTTATAAAACGGATGAATCTTCTGGGTATAACGTTTTGTTATACCCGATGATTTTGTTGCAATTTACCCAGCCCTTTTTCTTTGATATGTTAATGATAAGAATTAAACAAAGCATGCAAAGGAAGTGACTGATGTCAATGAAAGGACAATGGAAAACTCTATTCCAATTATTTTGGACCTTTTTTAAAATAGCACCTGTCACATTCGGAGGCGGGTTTGCGATGATCCCTTTAATCGAAAATGAAGTGGTCGAAAAGAGAAAATGGATGAAAAGCGAAGAAGTTACGGATGTTTTTGCTTTATCTCAGTCCGTACCGGGAGCTGTCGCCATTAACTCCGCCACCTTTATCGGCCATCGAATTGCCGGAATGAAGGGGGCAATGGCAGCCATGATCGGTGTTTCATTACCTACCTTTTTAATTGTTCTGCTCCTGGGCATTGTGTATTTTTTCATTCAGGATAATCCGAAGGTAGAATCTGCATTCATATCGATCAGAGTTTCCATAGTAGCCATCATTGCATATGCGGCTATCAAGATAGGAAAATCGGCAGTTGTAGACAAATCAACTTTCTGTATTTTAATAGTAGGAATTCCCGTCCTCTTCTTTCTTCACCCTGTGATGGTTATATTAGCAGGAGCTCTAGCGGGTATTGTGACCATCTCCATTAAGAGAAAATTAGGTTACGATGTCAAAATGGACAAAAAGGATAGGAAAATAGAAGAAAATGATTTCGAACCGTTCATGGGTGCTGGCATATAGGTAAATCAAAATAGGGTCTAACTAATTTTTAAGAAAGCATGTGATGGAATGATGGAATTGTGGGAGTTGTTTAGCACCTTCTTTATTATCGGCTTTGTATCTTTCGGAGGCGGATACGCCATGATTCCCGTAATAGAATCGGAAGTCTCACAGCATGGATGGATGACAACGCAGGAATTCACCGATATAATCGCCATTTCCGGAATGTCCCCAGGACCTGTCACCGCCAATAGTGCCATTCTTGTTGGCTATTCGACTGCTGGGTTAGCAGGAGCCATATCATCTGCTCTAGGAATCTTGCTTCCTGCCATTATATTCGTAACCGTTATAGCCACATTTTTCAGCAAATTGAATCATTATCCAGTTGTTCAATCCATGTTTTATGGATTAAGACCGATTGTCACTAGTTTGATCATCTTTGCAGCGATCAGTTTAGCACTTTCCAATCATATGATAGCCGTGAACTTTTCATGGCATACGATAAGCTTATTACTCGTTTTTGGTTTATCGTTATTTGCCCTAATGAAATTACGCTGGCATCCAGCCTATGTAATTATTCTTTCCGGTTTAGTTGGTGTTGTCCTCTATTCATGACAGTTGTCTCACACACAACCATCATTAATTTGGACCGGAATTAAGCAGAAAAATTGAAAAATGATTGATACTATATAAGTGCGAGAAAACTTTATTATGTTTATGTATTTACCATACAGAAAACACCCTGCATCCAATGATTCAGGGTGTTCAGACTGTAGACAAACTCAATGAAATTTTAGGGGTTCGTTTTAACTTTTAGTTCTTCGATCCATCATTTCCCGGCTGCAACCGTGGAAAACCAATCAGGATGGCAAGGACGCCACAAATTCCAATCAGGATTGGGTAATATGAATATGGCAAGATGCTTATCGGTGAAATCTTTGCTACCCCTGCTGCAACAAGCAGTTGTGCTCCATATGGGATCAACCCTTGGATACAACATGCAAAAATGTCAAGGACGCTCGCCGATTTCCGCGGATCAATCCCATATTTTTCAGCAATATTTTTGGCAAGTGGCCCAGCAATGATAATTGAAATCGTGTTATTTGCCGTTGAAAGGTTCGTCAAACCAACAAGCCCCGCAATGCTGAATTCCGCCCCTTTTTTCGATTTGCTATTTCGCGTCACAAGGTGGAGTAGAAAATCGATACCACCATTATGTTTGATTACAGCTACCATACCTGCAATTAAAATGGCAAGGAAGGAAATTTCATACATTCCAGCCATTCCTTCTCCAACTTTTTGGATGACACCCAACGGTTGATAACTTCCATCCGCCAACCCGATAATTCCGGCAAATACGATTCCGATCGAAAGGACCAAGAACACATTGACTCCTGCCAATGCAGTGACCAATACGCAAAGATAAGGAAGAATCTTCACCCAATCATAAGACTGTTGGGAAATGTCAGCTTGTTCACCCATCGTTAAAATTCCTAGGATGGCACATGTGATGATGGCTGCAGGTAAAACGATGAAAAAATTCACTTTAAACTTATCCTTCATTTTCGTTCCCTGAGTTCGGACTGCAGCGATTGTCGTATCTGAAATGAATGAAAGATTATCCCCAAACATCGCACCACCAATAACGGCCGCCATTGAAAGGGCAAGCGAAATATCTGTTTGCTCACTAATTCCAACCCCGATAGGTGCCAGGGCAACAATCGTTCCCATGCTTGTCCCCATGGATAGTGAAATAAAACAAGCGATGATGAAAATTCCTACCATTAATAGATTTTGGGGAAAAACAGCTAAGGCAAGATTCACTGTTGATTCAACTGCCCCCATACCATTGGCAACTTCGGAAAAAGCTCCGGCTAAAAGGAAAATGATTACCATTAACATAATATTGGCGTCACCGGCACCTTTACAGAAGATATCAACCTTTTCATTGAATGTCTCTTTCCGATTCATCGCCAATGCAGCTGCCGATGCAATGGATATCGCTACAATCACCGGAAATGAATAAAAATCTTTAGTGATGATTCCGGATCCAATAAATAAAATTAAAAATACGACAAATGGGATCAATGCCCATGGATTCCCTTTATTGTTTGCACTCATGATGTACACCTCTTTTTATTTTTCCCGCGACATGTGTCACAGCTCTTATTCTTTTAACAGTTTTCGCAAATAACTCCAATTTGAACCTACCTGATTATCCAGTCATGGAGCTGTAGCAAAAAACTGGCATAAAAAAGACCCCTTCTATTTAACAACAAGAAGAGGTCTTTTAATTTATAAAAAACACCCTCCTTATCTTTCAGGCGAAAATCAGCCTGCTGGATTTGGCACAGCACTCCATTTAAGTCCGCTGCCGAGACATCTTCGGGCCAGTCCCTCCGTCTCTCTTGATAAGAAGATTACATTATATAATTTATCTAAAATTACGATGCCTGCCAGAAAAGTGCCACGCTGGAAACTTGCCTGAGTTCGTGACATCGAAAGTCGTTTTGAAAAGCAAATATAACAGTACAGCATTTTGTCTATTTTCGCAAGGGGTAATTTTTAAAGTGTTTCACATGTACTCCTTACTGTTCATTAAGAGAATCTAAGTTGATTGGAGCGGGTGTGCGAGACTTCTGCGGAAAAAGCGAGTGCCTGGAGGCAACGTCAAATTGTACAAACCATAAAAAAATGTAGACAAACTCGATTTTCATCAAGTTGTCTACATTCTAAGAGATCTAATGAACTCTCAGCAAATTTGTTGGATTAGGTTAGGTGAATTATTTTTAGTCGAGTTTACATCTGTCGATACTTCAAATGCTTCCATCTGTTCCGAATCGAATGACTTTAAATACTGTTGCAGATATGCAGGATCATTAGTGGAAGGATTCAACCAATCCTTTTCATCTTCTGGTTTTAGGATGACAGGCATGCGGTCATGAATGCTGGTCATTAGCTCATTAGGCACAGTTGTTATAACGGAGCACGAATAGATGCTGATGCCTTCAGGAGATTTCCAGGATTCCCAGAGACCGGCCATTCCAAATGGTGCATGATTCTTCAGTTTTATTCGCATCGGTATTTTTCTTTCTGGTGTCTTCTTCCATTCATAAAAAGAGTCAGCGATTATCAAGCATCTCTTCTTCTTATACGCATTCCTGAAGCTTGCTTTCTCAGCAATGGTTTCCGCTCTGGCATTGATCATTTTGTAGCCCGCTTTTTCGTCTTTTGCCCAGAAAGGAATGAGTCCCCACCGAAGATATCCAAGCCGATTCCTTACCCCGTCATTAATGACGGAGAGCACGGATTGGGAGGGAGCAATATTGTAGCTGAATTGGTATTCCTCATCAAATGACCCTTGAATATCAAACCGTTCTTTTATTTCTTCTATGTCAGTGAAAAGGGTGAAACGTCCACACATAATATCGCCACCGTATTAAGATTTATTACAGTGTATCAAATGGAACGGGCAGTCACAAATCAGCGTTCTAAAATCCTGATATCAGTAAATGGTTGATTAAATAATTCGCTGGAAATCAAAAGAGTGCCAAGGACTTCTCTTTCATCTTCAGCTTTAATGATTTCCGACAAAATTAAGGTACTGCCATTCCTGACCGTTACTTTATATTCATTCATGGAATCCCTCCTCAAAAGGCTAGATGGTTGTTATTATAAACCAAAAACCCACAAGTATCAGTATTGAACTTAGCAGAGTCATGGAAAATCTACTTCCCTTTAAATGGTTAGTCGAACGAAGCAATGCCTTGGACCATGAATCCTTGTGAAGGAGGCGCAAAAAACTGTCCATGAATGATTCATGGACAGTCTGGGCGCTTTAAAGGTTTTTCGCTTCAATACTGAAGATAACATTAAGAAAAGCACCAACAGTCGATACGAAAAGAAACGCTCTTTCTGGGAAGACCGAATTGGAGTTGCCGCCATCCCATGTCCATTATTTAAAATGCAGCAAAACCTCATTTATTAAATGCCCTGCCAATGTAACGGTCTTATTATTTTCGTCCAATGAAGGGTTCACTTCAGAGATATCAAATGAGAGGATCTTTTCATTCGATACGATATGCCTAATAATGGCACGGACCAATTTCGGATCCAGTCCAAACGGCGATGGTGCACTTACCCCAGGTGCGTAGGCTGAATCAATAACATCCGTACATAATGTAAGCATGATATAGTCATTTTCCTTAGCGAATTCATTTATCCTCCGCTTCGTTTCATCCATTTCGTATAATGACAAATCTTCTTCCAATATGTAGTCGACCTTACTCCTCTCTGCAGTTTCAAACAGTGCCTTCGTATTCCCCTGCTTCTGAATTCCGACACATAAATAGCCACAACTTTGATCTTCGTCCAAAATCTGCTTAAACATCGTTCCAGATGAAGTTTCATTTTCATAAGGTCTCATATCAAAGTGAGCATCAATATTAATAATCCCTAGTCTAGCTTTTGGTCCAATGGATTTCCTAATCCCAAGATAATGGCCATACAAGGTTTCGTGACCTCCCCCAAGTATGATAGGAATCGCGTTACTCTCCAAAATCCGGGCAACAGCTGATCCCAGTTGAGATTGGGCGGCTTCCATATCTGTACTTTCACATATTACATCGCCAGCATCCACCAGCTCGGTTTGGGAAGGTAAATGACAGGGTAATTTTGCCAACGACTGCCTAATATGATCAGGACCCTCGGCAGCACCAACCCTGCCTTTATTCCTTTTGACTCCTTCATCACATTTAAAACCAATGAGTCCAAAAGTTCGGGATGCATTGGAAGAGGTGGCTAATTCCGAAATTGGTGCCAAGCGCACTCTTTGGTGGTATCTGAAGCTGTCTAGGTCAGTTTGGGAATCAATTCTTCCATTCCAATATTTTAAAGTCGGGTGAGTATACATAATTTCTCCTTTATTTTAAAAATTCCGAAATATCTTTCTTAAAAATTATAATGGAGATAATGTATAATTACCAATACAAAAATTTAATATTTCTATAGAAGGTATAACCGCTTTCAGCGTGCATTTATGATATTGACAGATATATCTGTTGGAGAATATCTTTCTCGTATCCGTTTGACATTGCTGCTCAAGCCAGTAGATTTAGCAAGAGATAATCGATTTTGCCTATAAATAAAATCCACAAAAAGCCCAATTTCTCGGTGTTGTAAGCGAGAAATTGGGCTTTGGCATCATATAATATCAACATTTAACAGAAGGCTCAACCTTAAGATGTTCTTACTAAACTTTAGTATCAATTTTCAGTTACTGCCCCCTTATATGACCTAGTGACAAAGGGCTTTGCCATAAACCGCAAAGCATCATGATTTCAATGATTCTCTTAATTCGAATGCTCTTCTTTAAATCTAATGAATTATAGTATTTCTATATAACCTTCTGTTCCATTTACTCGAATACGTTGCCCATCTTTTATCAGCTTGGTGGCATTTACCACACCGACAACGGCAGGTAAGCCATATTCACGTGCGATGACTGCTCCATGGGTCATCAGCCCGCCAACTTCGGTGACGAGTCCTTTTATGGATACAAATAATGGTGTCCAGCTAGGATCGGTGAAGGTTGTAACCAGTATATCTCCATCTTCTAGATCTGCATCTTCCATGTTTAAGATGACGCGTGCTCTGCCCTCTATAATTCCGGAAGAAACCGGTAGACCTACAATAGCTTCGGCCATGAAATTGTCTCGTTTATACTCCCCTACAATGATTTCACCATCAGACGTGATAACACGTGGTGGAGTAAGTTTTTCATATAATCTGTACTCGTCTTTTCGTTTGCTGATCATCTGGTAATCTAGTTTATTTTTGCGTACGACTTCGTGAAGTTCTTCTAAAGTGAGATAATATATATCTTCTTTTGCATGAATAACGTTGGCTTGTACGAGTTGTTCGGCTTCCTTGAGTAAAGCCTGCTTATAAACGAAGTAGCGGTTAACCATGCCGTATTTTGGATATTCCCGATAACCGATGAAATTCCGGATTAGGCTGATCATTCGTTTTGTTTCTTTGACTTTTTGTTCACCATCCGGTAATTGCTTCAATCGATCTAATATCTCTAGTTCTTTTTTCAAAGCTTCCTGTCGCCCTTGCTCAAATTTCAGATTGCTAGCATTAGGCTCAAAGTTTTTGATATTACTAAGAATCACGGGGACAAGTGTAGTTGGTTTTTCGCTCCAACGAGTTTTAGTAATATCGATTTCTCCAGCACATCGCATTCCGTATTTGCCGAGATAATCATAGATAGCATCCTGGGTTTCCTGACCACCATCAAACTTAACTAGTTCATCCATAAAATTATCATCTTTTACTTGTTGTAAATAATCAATTACTTTTGGATAAGGACGTATCACATCTGCAACATCCAATAGCTCCAGACCCATTTCTGAAGTAATATTGTTTGGTACAGATTGAGAAAGCGTGTCGGCCGCGTTTTTTTCTCCTAACCACTTATTCATTTTTTCATTGATCCATGATGATGCATCTATAGCAGCCATAAACACAGCTGAACTTTGTGGGTCAAATAAAATCTTCTTTAATACCTGGATATCTTCCAGAATAAAATCAAATAACTCCAATCCTGATTTCGTTTGGATGTTTTGTTTTAATTCTTCTATCGATGTTTGACTACGTTTAATCAAATCAGAAACGATTGTCGGGTCGTTTTCAATTTGTGCCCTAGAATCCGCAGACGACACACTTTTATTGCTTTTACCGGAATTCTGTTCTTGCTTATTATTTGGTAAAGGTTTTATGAAATCTCCTCGCTCTATTATGTTAATGAGTGCGTCTTTCATAAGCGGGTCGTGTTGTCCCATGGCCTCTACTAACATTTTTCTGCTTTCAGGTGAAGCCACCATATGTGTGACATCAACAAACAACCTTCCGCCAGCTTTACGCATGGGTGCAGGAGTCGTTAACAGCCAAAAAGATAATCCCAATGGTTTCATGGCGTCAGTCATCATTTGTTGATGACCGACAGATACATAGACGTGATTCTCTTGATCATTCGCTTCAGGGATGGGGTATAAAGTAGTGATTGGACGGCTCTGGACAATATAAAATGTATCATCAGCCAAACACCATTCGATATCTTGCGGACAGCCAAAATGCGCTTCAAGCTTTCTGCCGATCCTTTCAAGCTCCAACACTTGCTCATCTGACAGGGTCGATAAAACCTGCTGCCCCGGCTCAATTTCCTTTTCCATCGTTCCGCCTTCTTTTCCTGCATATATAGCCAACTTTTTGGTAGAAATCTTCTTCTCCACAATCCTACCTTCTTGAACTTTATAATTGTCCGCAGACACTAAGCCAGAGACAAGTGCCTCACCCAGCCCAAAGCTAGCATCGATCGAAAGCACCTTGCGGTTTGAGGAAACTGGATCAGCTGTAAATAGTATTCCGGAAGCTTGTGGAAAAATCATCCTTTGAATAACAACAGACAGATAAACCTTGCGATGGTCAAATCCGTTTTGCATTCGGTAAATCACAGCACGATCAGTAAATAGTGAAGCCCAGCACTTACTAATATGTTGTAAAATTGCATCTTTTCCTTTGATGTTTAGATAGGTATCCTGTTGACCTGCAAAGGACGCAAATGGAAGATCTTCGGCTGTAGCGCTAGAACGAACAGCATATGCATGCTCGAAGCCAAAAGTTAAGAGACATCGGTCGATATCTTCTTCGATCCCCTTGTCGATCTCAATTCCCTCAATCAGATCACGAATCTTCCTGCTAATTTCACTTATTCTTCTTCGTTCGTCCACTTTTTGTACTGCAAGCTGATCGAGTAATTGATGAAGCTCATCATTTTCCCCAATGACTCTTTTAAATGCCTCAGTGGTAACACAAAATCCTTCTGGTACAAGAATTCCATCTATCCTCGAGCATTCGCCCAAATTCATCCCTTTGCCACCGACCACCATTTGTTTCGTTTTGTCGATCTCCCGAAACTCCAGTACATATGGTTTCATTTCTTTCCCTCCCATTTATCGCTCAATACCAAGACAATCATATGACAAAAATTGTTCATGTGGTCAACCATTCACGCTGTCCAGTCGTTCTTGCTCCTACTGAAGTTCCATGTTCCTTCTCAGTCAATCCTTTTTAAAAAAAAGGATTGACTGAGAAGGAATTTACGTTGTATAATTATAATAGGGTATAAACTATACAAAAATATTAAATTAGTGTATCTATATAAATTTATCACAGTTTCTCATTGTTTTCAATGTATTTCCATGACCACAATTGAAGTAAATGCAATGGCAGAAAAACACCATTTTACAAGGTACTCACATAAAATGATATTCAATCATTTATTGCAGCGTCAGGGGAAATACGGATTTACAACCTTACAGAAATCCCAATAGTAAAAAGCCCGATTTCTTAATAAGAAATCGGGCTTTTTTGGTTACTCCATTAAAGCGTCCGAGTATTAATCAGGATTTTAAAAATTTTAACCTTCCCAAATAATTGTACTTAAACGACTTTACAAAGAAGGCTGTCTTCTGGATTTAGATTCAAGAATAGTTTTAATTGACAGTAAACATCCATGAAACACCAAATTTATCCTTCAACGAACCATGAAGTTTCGCAAAGAATGTTTCATGAAGATCCATATGTATAGATCCCTCTTCTTTTAATATGTTCCATGCCTTTCTGGCTTGTTCCTCCGAGTTAAGCTCCACACTTACAACCACTTTGTCACTATCCTTCAATTCACGGTTTGAATCAGAACCCATTATAATTCCATCTTCTGTTAATCTTAATTGTGAGTAAAGAACAAGGTCTTTATCACTCTCTTCAACAGGAAAGTCTGGGCTTGATGGGATTTCACTATATTTTTGCATAGCAATAAGTTCCCCGCCAAATGCCTCAACATACAGTTTGAAAGCCTCTTCACATTCTCTGTTAAACATTAAATATGGTTTAATCATTTTCATTCTCCTTTGAATCAAGTTTGGATTCCTTAATAATAACCGGTACCTAGATTATCATCGTTACAAGCATACAAGAACATTAGTTCTGTTTTCAAATAAAAATCATTCTTTTTTATAATAAAACTTAAACCTGTATCATTATGCACAAAAATAGCATTGTTATATTCTCGACGTACAGCATGGTAAACGGTTTCCAAAAATAGAAAGTGATTTCATCAACAAAACTTATAATAATTCCCACAATGTGGCTCTATCCCGGAACAAGGATCAGCGCTCATTTTTCATTTTAGGGGAAGGATATTATTGGTACCGCCTCGTGTAGGACAACAAAACAAGAAAACTGCCTCCCCTTGCTACATGAAGTTAATTCGAGATAAATATTTTCTCCAATATTACTTGACGGGAATATTCCTGTTTGTTTATATCTCACCCAAAGGACTATAATTCTAATAAAACGTGGGGTAAAGATGAATACTACATTATTAATTACTCTTCGAGTGGGGGTGGTGACCTCATTAGAAACGGCCCTTTCACCGCGGGAGAATATGCGGAACGACTTCAAATTCGGCACCCATTGGCATCCAAACATCTAAGTGGGCTTCATAAATCAGGAGCGGCGGAATTTATGCGGAAGCAATTCGTCGAATTTACAAGCTTCGCCCAGAGCCATTTAGCATTAAACATTTGGTTCGAACAGTATTGTGAAATATTTGAAGAAAGACTCGACAGCTTGGAACTTTATCTGAAGAAACTACAAAAATTATGATTGGAGGAATAAAATGTTCCAAAAAACCGAAATCACCCGCAGTTTCAATGCTCCTCGCGAGCTTGTATTTAAGGCTTTTACCGAATCAGAACATCTGCAGAACTGGTGGGGCCCAAAAGGATGGGCTTTTGATATTTCTAAGTTCGAGCTTCGCCAGGAAGGTGTCTTCCATTACAGCCAGACATCTCCTGATGGTAATGTAATGTGGGTCAAATTTGTTTATCATGAAGTAAATGCCCCAGATAAACTCGTTTACACCTCTTTCTTTTCTGATGAAATGGGGAACATCGTACGTGCTCCTTTTAACGACAACTGGCCATTGGAAACGCTCAATACTTTTACATTCACCGAGCATGAAGGTAAAACAACACTTACGATGATTGGGGCACCTGTATCCCCAAGCGAGGAGGAAATGAAAACGTACGAGGAGTCGCGGGAAATGGTTCAGGAGGGCTTTTCAGGAACCTTCGTTCAACTGACTGACTACCTCTCTACTATTTCATATAACTAAAAAACAACCCCAGATCTCTCTTTACATAGAGAAATCTGGGGTTGTCAGTTTAGGTTCATTTAGAATTCAATTTCCCGAGCAGACTTGGAAGGCAATCAATTCGTGACACTGCCATCTTCGTCCGGATCTTCAATATCCGCCGGATCTTTTTCCAATAGGGCCTCTTTGTCTTTTTCGTTCCATTTTGTTTTATACCCTAATGATTTCGCTACTCCTAACACGGGTAGATACGATTTTTTATCTGGTTTAAATGTTTCTAAATCCCCTGTTTGGATTACACCCAAACCTAGTAGCAATTTATCTGATTGGATATAGGGTTTTTCATCGATCAGTTTCATTTGATCAGCTGTATAAGGATAAACGGCTCCATTCACTTTTAATGTAAACGGTCCCTTTTTTTCTTCTTTTATTTCTTTTGGCTTTTTCGATTTATGGGAAACATTATACACACCCTGAACAGTTCCTTCTCTCGTATTATCGGCTCCTCCATACATTTTCCCCTTTTCATAATCATAAATAACAGCTTGCACATTTCCGATATGTTGCGGTTTCTCTTCATAAACATGGCCTTTAGCCATTAACTCCAGTCTTGTATTTTGTTCAATTCCCGGTTCCCATCTTACTGTCGGATAACCAGCAGAATAAATACGTGGCGCATATATGGCATCTTGAATGAGCATTTTATGATCAAGCACGTTCATGATCGTTTCAGATACCGATGCGATTATCGTCGCTCCTCCTGGTGAACCAATGGCCATGAAGGGGTTCCCATCTTTTAATACGAAGGTCGGGGACATACTGCTTCTCGGTCTTTTTCCCGGTTCCACCTGGTTAACTCCACCTGGTGTGGCATCAAAATCCGTCATTTCATTATTTAGCATGAATCCATAATCAGGTACCATGATACCTGATCCGAATACTTGCTCGATTGTAGTCGTATAAGCAACCATATTTCCCCACTTATCCATTACAGAAAAGTGAGTCGTTTGTCCGATTGGGGTTTTCTCTTCTTTTACCATCTTCATTGCAGTGGGTTCTTTGCCCTCATACTTCCATGGATCGCCTGCTTTGACATCAGCTGTTGATCTATTTGGATTGATGAGTTTTCTTCTTTCTTTAATATAATCTTCATCTAATAGTCCTTCTGTTGGTACATCATAAAAATCTTCATCCGCCATATAGGCAGCGCGATCGGCAAAAGCCAGATGCATGGCTTCGGTTAGATGATGAAGATACTCAGGCGAGTTGGCCCCCATCTTTTGCACATCGTATCCTTCCATAAGCTCCAGGATTTGCAGAACAGTCAAACTGCCTGAGCTTGGTGAAGCTGCCCCTACCACTTCAAATCCCCTATATTCCGATTTAATCGGCTCTCTTTCTTTCACTTCATAGTTTTCCAAATCCTCAGTTGTCATCGTTCCTTCACGCTTTTGAACTTCTTGGGTAAGTGCTTCCCCGATTTCACCTTTATAAAAAACGTTAGAACCTTGTTTTTTTATTAACTTAAGAGTCTTTGCCAGATCTGGCTGAACGAGGATGTCTCCCTCTTCCAATGGCTTTCCGTCTGGTACAAAAACTTTTGCAGCCGCTTGGTTATTTTTAAGCTTTGTTACATTTTCATCGATATATTGTGCTGTTGCCCAATTGACTTTCACCCCTTCTTCAGCCTGTTTAATGGCCGGGCCAGTGACTTGTGATAATTTCAATGTTCCATATTTCTCAAGAGAAGTCTCCACCCCCATCAGAGTCCCAGGAACTGCAACCGCTTTCCCTGATGTGTGCCGCTTACTAAAAGGAATAGGTTTTCCCTTTTCATCTAAAAAAAGTTCAGGCGTAACATTTTGAGGTGCCATTTCGCGATTTTCGATCATCGTTATTTTATTTTCCTTTTTATTATAAATCATGATAAAACCACCGCCGCCGATTCCAGACATCATTGGCTCAACTACATTTAATGATAATTGAATGGCAGCTGCTGCATCGACTGCATTTCCACCTTGTTTTAGTATCTCTATACCCGCTTCAGCTGCTAACGGATGAGAAACTGAGACGATTCCATTTGTAAAACCCTTTCCCATTGACCCATCCACTCCAGGAACACTTGCAAAAGCTGGTGTGATCATACAAAAGAAACTGAAAGTAACTAAAATAAAACTTTTTAAAAATTTCATGAATTAGTCTCCTTTCAAAATAAAACAAATTAGGGCTTTATCATAAGGCAAGTGGATATACGAGTATAATTCTCTAGTAGGAATATGCTGGTTGTCTCGATAAAAAGCAGTCTGCACATTCCCATTTGGCGTTGCGTTCTCAATGATGCTTCACTTCAAAAAATCACCCCCCGAATGGTTAAGCTCTACCCTTTACTTCCGGATCGATATTCACAAACTCAATTTTTCTCTATGCTTTGACCATTTTCCAAGATTTTGGAGCTGTCGTGATTGTCATTTTTCCAAAGATATTGTAAAGCCAGCAACACGATAAAAGCGGATATCCCAATGATGTCCGATACCGTTTCAGGGTAGATCAATAGTAAACCTACGATTATGGCGAGGACTCTTTCTAACCAGTTCATTCCCCTCATCCAGTAACCTATGACACCCGCCCCAATCGCAATCATACCTGCCATTGCAGTAAGTACTACCCACGCAACCTCCATCCATGTTGTATCGATCATTAGCATTTGCGGGGAGAGAACAAAAATATATGGAATGATGAATGCAGCGATGGCAAGTTTCGATGACTCAATCCCCGTTTTTATCGGCTCGCCTCCCGCTACCCCTGCCGCTGCAAATGCCGCTAAAGCAACAGGAGGAGTTATATCTGCTATAATGCCAAAATAGAAAACGAATAAATGTGCAGATAAATCGGGAACACCAAGCAAAATTATCGCAGGCGCTGCAATCGTCGATGTGATTACATAATTGGCGGTCGTAGGTGAACCCATTCCTAATATAAGTGCCGCTACCATAGTGAGCATCAGAGTTGGAATCAAATATCCACCAGATAAATCGATCAAGCCATTAGCCAGCTTAAGTCCTAGCCCAGTTTTCGTGACGATACCGACAATAATGCCCGCTGCTGCGGTTGCCGCTGCAACCGCAAGTGCTGTCCGGGCTCCATCCACCAATGCATAAATGATATCGATGAATTTCATGCGGACATCCTTGTTAATGAAACCTACAAGAACCGAGATGGCAATGGAGTATAGTGCTGCATGTGTAACCGTGATATTCATCATGAGCAATAGAATAATGGCAAGGATCGGTATTAGTAAATAAAGCTTGCCGAACACTTCCTTTTTACTTGGCATCTCTTCTTGAGTTAACCCTCGCAGCCCAAGTCGTTTCGCTTCAAAATGGGTCATGATCCAAATTCCTGAAAAATAAAGGATAGCTGGAATCGCAGCCGCCTTTGCTATATCCCAATACGTAATTCCATTCCCAATGAACTCAACCATTAAGAATGCCGCTGCCCCCATTACCGGAGGCATCAATTGCCCGCCTGTTGAAGCAGCCGCCTCCACTGCCCCAGCAAATTCCCTCTTATATCCAAGATTTTTCATCATCGGTATCGTAAATGCTCCTGATGTGACAACATTAGCCACAGAGCTCCCGCTAATCGTTCCTTGAAGAGCACTTGAAAAAATCGCAACCTTTGCAGGTCCCCCTATCCTTCTGCCGGCAATGGCGGTAGAGAGATCATTAAAGTATTGACCGACGCCTGTTCGGACCAGAAATGATCCAAACAGTAAAAATAGGAAGATGAATGTCGATGACACCGCTAACGGAGTACCCAAAATGCCCTCTGTCGAGAAGAACATCGTTTGCACCAGACGCTCCAGAGTCAAACCGCGATGAGCAAGGAATCCTGGCATATACTGTCCAAAAATCCCATAGAAAATGAATAATATAGCAATGACCATGATAGGAAGACCAACTGCACGCCTGGTTGCTTCCAAAACCAGCAGAATGGCCATAAAACCGACAGCAAAATCCAATACGCCTAAACGCCCTACATTCATGACGATATCTTCGAAAAATAAGGGCCAATATGCACCAACCCCAATACTAAGGATTGCTAATATGATATCGTACCAGGCAATTTGAAACTTTCCTTTTTGACGCTTCTTCCGGTTTGCAGGAAATAGTAAAAATACTAAGGAGAGTGCAAACCCTAAATGTATCGTCCGTTGGATTTGTGCTGTAAAAACACCAAATATGGCAGTATATAATTGGAATAGCGAAAAAGCCAGGAGTCCAAAAAACGCAATGTGGCCCAAGACACCAGTTAATTTCCTTGTCCCGGCTTCTGGATCATATTTTTCCAATAACTCCTGCTGCTCTGCTTCGGTTAAATATTTGATTTTTTCATTATCAGCCACTAATCTTCACTCCCTTCAACTGTTCCCACAATGAAATCCTTTCCGATGAAATCCTGACCCATGTCCCTGGTTTCATGAAGTCTGCCAATGTGTATGTTTTTTCATCATATATTAATCGATGATTGGCTTTAACTTGTCCTACCCGTAAATCTATATAGGTGAAAGTGCGTTGCATATTTTTTATGAAGTAGGTATCGTCTTTTACTTCAAACACTTCCTCACCCTCTGCATTGGAAGGCATACCGACCGCAAAATCATCATAGGCAAGTTCGGTTTGTTCGATTTGCTTACCCGATAACCGGTATGATTCCACAACATCTGTGAGGTGGATGGAGTGTGTATATTTAATCTTGAATTCTTTTTCTTTTTTCAAAGGAAAGTATGCCACTAATTCCCCTTGATCCTCGAAGGAAAAGGCTATTACATGCTTATAAGGAAAAAAGAATAAAAAAGCGATGAGCAGAGGTATACCAAAAGCCATGAATTTCTTGAATATCATAGGTACCCCTTTCACAACCAGTGTCCCATTTAGAAAAAAATGAAGCCGATAGGCCACATAAAGCGAGCTACCGACCCAATTGCCTTACTTGGAAACACCTTTTTCTTTAAAGTATTTTGCTGCTCCAGGATGCACTTCCATATCCCCTAATCCTTCAAGTGCAGTCTTTGCTGTAAGGAACTTGCCTTTTGCATGTGTGATTTGATCTGTGTTTTCATATACAGCTTTAGTCATTTCATAAACTAAATCTTCATCAAGATCCTTTGTAACCACTAACATCGCTTTAACAGCAACTGTCTTCACCTCGGATTTGATTTTGTACGTACCACTTGGAATGGTATCTTCAGCATAGTATGGATACTTTTTAACCAATGCTTGAATTTTGTCATCTGCAATAGGCAGAACCAAAATATCATTTTGGACGGATAGCGCCTCAACTGCACCAGTAGGCGTGCCTGCCGTGATGAAAGCTGCATCAATATTGCCTGCTTGGATTCCTTCGGTCGACTCATCAAAAGATAGATTCTGCCCTTTAATATCCTTTTCAGACAACCCATGAATCTCCAAGATTTGCATGGCATTAATGTAAGCACCAGAACCCGGAGCACCTACCGATACCTTTTTTCCCTTTAAATCCTCGATTGATTTAATTCCGCTTTTTGCAGTCGTTACAATTTGAACAGTTTCAGGATATAAAGAGCTGATCGCCATTATATTGTCAATGGGCTTCCCGTCGAACATTTCTGTTCCTTCAATTGCATACGCGGCGATATCCGTTTGCGAAAATGCGATTTCAGCCTCTCCAACCCTTAACGTTTCCATATTTTCAGCGGAGGCGCCAGATGTCTGAGGTGTTATGTTTGCTTTTGTTTTATCGGAAATGATTTTTCCAATTTGTCCTCCAAGCGGATAGTATGTACCTCCCGTTCCACCAGTCAACAGGCTCAAGTTTTGGTTACCGCTTCCTGAGGCACCTTCATTACTGTCTTTACAAGCCGTGATAATACCGGTGACCGTCAAAATCATGACCAATAAAAAGCACTTATGAAATTTTTTCATAAAAATCCCCCCTCATGTATATTCATCATCTGCAAAAGATGATTATGTTATTATTCTACCGACCGACTCACTTTCCCTTTTTTTACAAAATTAGACACATCACCCATAAGAACTAGTAATACATTAATAAGTTTTATAGAAATTAAATCACCAAGCTTAAATGTGTACAAAAACCTATTAAAAACAAGGGATATCTGCTATCCAATAGTAATATTTTACCGTTTATTACCTATTCTTCCTTTCTTTAAGGATAATATTGACTCTTCCATTTTAGAAATATATTATTGTTATAAACTTATAAGTAGATGTTATAAAATCATCCTAGCCCTTTTAACCATAAATCGTTATATCCAGCTTTTGTTTGAGAGGGAATTAAAAGTCAACCCTTTCCATTTTCAAATCCAATTGAAGTGGGTGATTGTTTGAATTACCTATCCCTTCGCTATTTCATAGAGGTTTCTAACCATCTTAGTTTCAGCGAGGCTTCCAAAACCCTGCATATATCCCAGCCCGGACTTAGCCAACAGATTTCATCCCTCGAAAAACAATTAGGCTTTAAATTATTGAATCGAACGACAAGAAAAATTACATTAACGGAAGAAGGAGAATACATCTATAAAAAGCTTGCGCCCTCCTTTGAAGATATCGAGAAAACAGTGAATTACATAGTTGAAAACAAAACCATCCCCAAGCCTAAACTGAAGATTGCTACCGTACCCTCTGCAGCTAGTATATATATCCCGAAGTTATTGAAAGAGATCGTGGGGCAATACCCGGAAACAGAGTTTTACGTGCATGAAACAACATCTTCAAGAGCAGTAAAACTCGTAAACCAACAAAATTATCACATCGGTTTCATCCGAACGCCCATTCACAGTAACATCATCGCCAATGAAGGATTAAGCATGATTGAATTCATGAGGTTCCCTTTACAATTAGTCGTCTCCACGAATCATACACTAGCCCATAAAGACGCTATACATTTATACGAAGCAAAAGACGAACCTTTTATCCATTATGATGCCGTTCAAGCACACTCCCTTCAATTCCTTTTGGAAAAGGCTTGTCTGACGGCTGGATTTTCACCTAAAGAATTATGTAAAGGCTCTGAATTACTGACGATTGCCAATCTAATATCCAATAACTTAGGCGTAGCCCTCATGCCGGAAGATATGGTTAGTTTGTTGGGAAAAAGCCAAGTAAAAGCCTTGAACATCGATAACTCGGAATTAACCAGTTCGATATCGGCAGTTTGGAAAAACACGGATGCCTCAATTCTGACTAAGCATATTTTGGAAACGTTAGAGAATGATGATGATTTTAACAATATATAAAGTTCTTGGTTGGGATATTGCTGCGAAGCGAGGCAATTATAGTAAAATGAATGATACTTATCGGTGTTAAAAAGCCCCATTTCTCTTTTATGACACTGAGAAACGGGGCTGTTAAATATTCGATCATTTCACCTTTTAAACTTCTTATTGGCGATGGGGCGGTTCACCCCTATATAACTTATGAAAACCTTATCAAAGGACCCTTGTGCTTATTTGATCCGTATTTCCTGTAACTTTAATAAAGATTAACATTATGAAAAATCGCTATAGGGGCGTTACTTAAACCAATCTAAAAAGTCGAATTCCTAACTGTGGAGGAATTCGACTTTTAATTTTAACAGTCATATTAACCTGTTCCCTTGTTAAGTAACAAAACATGTAAAGCCTCGAATATATCAAACTTAACTTTTTTTCGATTATAACCTGGAAAATCGAGACCCCCTATCCATCACTTTTATCTCAGGAACCCAGCCTATGTACTTTAGTCTTCAGAAAAGTCTTGTTGTTAGAAAGAGGTCATCCAAATAATGAAGTACTATGCAGCGGCTGAACTTTCGCCAAAGGATCAATATAGGCTTTGGCATTACTAACTGCCGTAGGACCTTCACCGAATCCGGAAGCAATTAATTTAACCTTTCCATCATACGTACAAATATCCCCGGCTGCGTAAATGCCTGAAATATTTGTTTCTTGTTTTGAATTAACGATAATTGCATTTTTATTGATGTTTAGACCCCATTCTTTAATCGCTCCAAGAGAAGAGACAAAGCCGTAATTAATAATTAAATCATCTACGTCAACCACTTCTTTTTGTTGAGTCTTAGTGTGTTCTAAAACTATTTGCGTAATGTAATCTGTTCCTACCAATTCGGAGGGAATATAAGGTGTTTTGACCTCAACAGAGGAATTCACTAATTTTTCTACACTATGCTCATGGGCACGGAATTTATCTCTTCTGTGTATCAATGTTACCTTTTCAGCAATCGGCTCTAACATAAGGGCCCAATCAACAGCAGAATCCCCACCGCCTAGAATCGCCACTTTTCTTCCTTTAAATCGGTTCATATCATTCACGAAATAATGCAAATTCTTATCCTCGAACTGTGTTGAATCTTCCAATTCTAGTTTACGAGGCTGAAAGGCCCCATTTCCAGCAGTAATGATCACTGATTTAGAGAAATGAGTATCGAGGTTTGTGGTGATCTTAAATGTTCCGTCTGCTTGCTTTTCCATTTGTTCAACTGCCTCTTCAAGACAAATGGTTGGTTCGAATACTTTCATTTGTTCTTTTAAATTCTCTATCAATTCCTGCGCCCTTACTTTTGGAAAACCAGCTATATCATAAATGAATTTTTCGGGGTAAAGAGCCGAAAGCTGTCCACCCAATTGAGGCAGACTTTCGAGGATTTTCACCTTCGCTTGCCTCATTCCGCCATAGAACGCAGTAAACAAGCCAACTGGGCCGCCGCCAATAATAGTTATGTCATAGACCTTCTTTTCTTCTGTCAATGCAATCACTCCTTGTTCTTCTAGGTTGGTTGTTCATACTGAACATGATCTACAGGTTGTAAGAGATCGACTTGTAATGTTTTCACAAGTAGCCCTTCCTTTTTTCTTTGATTCAGAAATGATGGATAAAAGCAATTGAATATCCACCCTTTCAAAGACAATCTGGATATGTCACCACATTAAAAATCTATATAGCTACTAGTCACAAACGCACCTAAAATTATTATTCAAATTTATTAGGGTTACCATCAAAGGATGCTTGAGCCACTTTTATAGAATCGGTTGGACATCCTTCTGAAGCATCTATCATATCTTCCTCGAGTTCTTCAGGTATAATCGCTGCCCCAACATTATTATCCAATAAAACGAACGCAATCCCTTCCTCATCGTAATCATAAATATCCGGAGCTGAAGCACCACAAGCCCCGCAAGCAATACACGTTTCTTTATCCACGATTGTATAATTAGCCACTTTTCCCATTCATTCCCCTCTTAAATCTCAGTCCTGTTTTTTCCTTACTCATTCCCGTTCAAAAATTCCAAAATGCTCGAATTAAACTTCCTTGGATTTTCCTGGTAACACAAATGACCGCCATCTGGAATAATCACTAGCCGGGAGTTCATTAGCTTTTCATGAATGGCTTCTGATTCCTTAATGGGAGTTACAGTATCCAACTCACCACAAATCACAAGAACAGGAACAACTATATGAGATAACATACTCATTTGATTTAGATGATAAAGTGAATATGCTACCGAACGATATCCTGCCGGTCTTATCTGTGTCATAATCTCTTTGACTCGTGTATGGACATTTTCTGAAGCATGGGGAGATAGCAGTGCTTGTATCCTCTTTTCCGCTATCTCCTTAGTAGAAAGGTTTTCAATTGAAAATAATCGATTTTTCAATTTCGTCTCGTTCTCTTCTGGGGATAGAGCAGCTGCCCCCCTTGTCGAATCTGCTAATATAAGTTTATTAACCTTATTAGGGTACAGGCTGCAGTACTCTATCGCAATTGCCGCTCCCATTGAATGGCCGAGCAGATCGATTTTTTCCAGCTTTAGCTGATCTAGCATACCGTTCAGAATACGTGCGAACTCTTTAAAATTTCTATATTCTTCTGATGGATCTGAACTTTTCCCATAACCCGGAGCATCCCATGCGATTACTGTATAATGCTCCTTTAATTCCTGGATTTGTTCCTTCCATGACTGTGAATTATTGCTCATACCATGTAATAATACTAAAGGTACTCCATTACCTTCTATTTCATAATGAATACTTAAATCTTCTACTTTTACGAATGGCATACGATCAGTCCCCTTCTAAAGGTAAGTCTCTAACTCTTAAAGCCCCCAAACTTGATATAACTTTCTTAAATTAGAGAATGATTTACTATTTTTATATTTTGCTTGAAAACCCTATAAAGAAAGTGCTTTCTTTCCCGACTTACAATTTAGCTAACGTATTCAAATACCTTGCCAGCTTAGCCAAGGCCCCGCACTGACAATCCGCCGTCGCTGGAAATGACTTCACCGGTGATTGCTCGTGATTCGTCAGAAGCTAACAGTACATATGCCGCAACGTGATCTTCCGGCATCTGGGCAAGTTGAAGAATATTCCGTTTTTTAATGCTGCTTGCTTTCGTATCATTATCGACGATTTTCACAAATGGACACAGCGGTGGAATCACCGTGAGTGCTGTCAATGTACCCCCTGGGGCTACGGCATTTACCCGGATGGAAGGCGATAGTTCGAACGCAAGCTGGCGCATTAATCCAATTTGGGCGTGTTTGCTCGCTGTATACCAAACACCGCCGCCATCTGGATAAAAACTTGCACCGGACACGGTAAAAATAATATTGCCATTTGTTTTTTTCAGTTCTTCAAGAGCAGCTTTAGCTCCGAAAAAAGAGCCTTTTACGTTAATATTGAATAGAAAATCATACGCTTCGGAAAGCGCCTCGGGAGTCACATCGGCAAATTTGGCAAATCCATCGAACACGCCTGCATTCGCAACGAAGACATCTAACTTTCCGAATTGCTCAACAGTAGCTTGGACCGCTTGTTCATTGTCTTCGTATTTGCTTACATCTCCCTGATAAGTAAGGATATTTTCACCAAATTCTCCTTTCATTTTCGCTAATGTCTCTTTAGAGCGGCCGATAATGCTTACTTTTGCTCCTTCTTGTATAAAACGGCGTGTGACAGCTTCTCCTATTCCAGAAGCTCCCCCTGTAATCAAAACGACTTTATCTTTTAAGGCCATGCCCATTGTCTCCACCCCTTCTAATATCTCTCAAACATGATGAACGGTTATCCAAAGATCGGTTCAATTCAAGTATACGGTCTTGTAGCGAGGACATAACCCCAATAAACGTTTCATATATAAAACTATGTTTTTTTATATAAACAATTCTAAAATGTAATCGCTTCATTGTCAATGTAAGCTGTAAAAAAACTGAAACCATCGTTCGGGAATACGTGCCTTGTTGTATATCAAGCTGTGGTCATTCTTATTCCTGTGTACACGCCAATGAGTTATTCAAGATTTATTGTGGTTCTCAGTAAGAATCTAGCGTCCCTTCTTACTGAGAAACGTATGATAAGTACCTTTTTTGCTCTCTATAAAGTTACTTTGTTTCCTGTCGTATTACTTAGGTGATTTTCGGCAACTTCTTGTTTAATCATAAATAAGTACGCGACAAACCCCAGAGTGGCTGCTACAATCAGCATGGCAATGGAGGGACCAAAATCACCGCCAGACATATCGCGGCTCCACCCCATGATATAACTTGAAAATCCACCCATAATATTCGTGAATCCCATTAAACCGGCAGCACGTCCCGCTGTTTCAGGTGTTGAAAATTTGATGATGAAGAAATTGGTCAGATGAAACATTCCTCCCTGAGTTCCCATGGCGAGCCCCATTGAAACCCCGGCCATAATAGGACTAGGTGCAAGGACCGCGATTGTCAAAAATACAGCTGTTAGTATGAAAAGAATCGTCGCAAGCAAGCTCGGGCGTTTCGTTTTGTCCGCCAGAAATCCGCCAGCCAGGACAAATCCTAGCGCGAATAGCCATGATAATGAGGTAATCCCAGTCATTGCATCTCTTTCAAAGCCTTTGGCCTCCACGAGATAGGTAGGAAGCCAAATACTGATTCCAAAGAAAAGAAAGGACGACATCAAATTGCCAAACCAGACAATCCAATAACGATAATCCTTTGCGAAGAATTGCTTCAACTGCACATCATGCGCTTCGTCCTTTTGGCGAATATAGGAGACTTCCTCTTTACTCATGCGTGGATGCTCTTCTGGCGTATTACGAGTCAAATAAAGGAACATTGGAATATTTATAAACAAGTTAAATGCGGCGAGAGCAAAGAACGCGGCCTGCCAATGAAATGTTGAAATAATGAGGATGAGCATAACGGTACCCACTGCCGGGCCAAGGTAGTTTCCAGTAATCCAGAATGACTGCGCCCTGCCAAGCTCTCGTTTATTAAACCAATTCGAAATGAATTTACCCGATATCGGGATCATCATGCCTTCCCCGATTCCGAGGATGACCCTACTAATTAAAAACATTTCGTATGTAGTGGACAGTCCTCCCATGACCATTGTCGCTGTCCATACCAGTAAACCTAAAACTGCTGTTTTCCGCGCCCCTAACTTGTCGATAATAACACCCCAAAAAATGTTGGAACAGGAGTATGAAATCATGAATATAAAGGAGATCAAGCCAATTTTCGCATTTTTATCCGGGCCAGTCAGACCAAGATCACTTAAAAATCCCGGATCGGTTTGGATAACAGAGATACCTACTTTATCAATCTGACCGAAAAACCAGAAGAAAAAAATAGGAATCGCTATGTACAACCATCTTTTTTGACCTTGTAACATGTTATTTCCCCCTTATCATAGGCTCATTTGAATGCGCTTTCATGATTTTCGATACAAAATGGCTATCATGCTATCAAACTTCACCAACTCCCCCTTTCAAAAAATAGCAGCAACTCTTGTTTCATATAAAAAACATTGTTACCGATATTTAATGTTATATTGAATTTTCGTAATAGTCAATAATATTCAGAATAATATTTTTCCAACAGAAAAACTAGTTTTATATAAAAAACTAAATAAGGTATTGTTTCGATGAAAACAACCCGAAACAATACCTTGCCCACCTATCACAAAAACCGGATAACGTTTCTGCAAATCCTCGTAATTAAGGTAATGCAACTCCATAATTATTTGAAACTTCATTACCTGCAACAATAAAATGTCCTTCATGGGACTGAAGCACTGCTAAGTCTAGTTCCGTTCAAGTAAAGAGTTTTAACCGGGAATAGTATGGCGGTTTTCAGTCCATCACCACAACTTATGCTGCAACTTGAGGTGAAAAAGGCATACAGTTCCTGAACCGCCAACCAACGATTCCTTAGATAGGGAAACTCAAAATTGAAGAATGTTCTTCCGCTCATTCGGTTGCCGTCTTTCCTTTTATAACGATTCTTTATAAATATATAAAAATTAACTATTTTTATTATTTATCACTCAATGTTAGCATTTTGTTATAAATTATTTGAAAGGATGAGAGATGAATGACTATCCAATATTCTGAATTCGCAGTATTCGGGCTCGGTCCCATCGGAATTGAAATTGTACGCAGTGCTTATCAAACGAATCCTCAATCGATTATCGGTGTTGTCGATATTGATCCCGATAAGGTAGGGAAGGATATTGGCTTCCTGATCAATGAAAAGGAAACGAACAAGTGTGTAGTTCCCCATATCCAGGAAGTAAATACTGAAGCTGACCACCCTATCGCCCTCCATGCAACCGGTTCCAATGCACAACAAGTATGGCCCCAAATCAAAGAGCTGCTATATCACGGCTTTTCAGTTGTATCCACCTGTGAACAGCTTTCCTTCCCTTGGCATCGCTACCCTTTACTTTCAAAGGAAATAGATGATTATGCTAAAGCAAAAGGACTTAGTGTCATCGGGACCGGAATCAATCCAGGGTACATCATGGATACTATGGCCATTTCTTTTACAACAGTATTGACCACTGTTAACCAAATTAAGGTCATTCGTAAAGTTGATGTTTCGAAAAGGCGCCTCCCTTTACAAAAAAAGGTCGGAATCGGGATGACCAGAGAAGAGTTTGAATTATTGGCCCAACGGAATGAAATTGGGCATGTAGGTCTTGAGGAGTCTGTAAGGTTAATCGCTTACGGGCTGAATTGGAAACTTTCAAATGTTATCAATACAATTGAACCAACGATTGCAAGCGAAAATATGACCGTTCCGCTAACTACCTTAAAACGAGGGGATGTTATGGGGCTTCATCAAATTTCCACAGGCAAGACTGTGGACGGAAAGGAAATTTCCTTGGATTTAACGATGTCTGCAGGTATTAAACAGGAAGATGAAATCGTTATTGAGGGGAACGAAACCCAAAGGTTGATTGTTCCAAACGGCATTTTTGGAGATACTGCAACCGCAGCAATGATCATCAATACCGCTAAGCAAATTGATGCCCTCCGTAAACCAGGTTTACTTACAATGGCTGACATCGGGGTGCCAAGAAATATAAATCAATCACACTTTGTGTGTATTTAAGTGGGTGACTAACAATCTTGCGATAAAGTATTACGATATAGGAAAAGGTGAACCCCTAATGGTTCACCTTTCAGTTTGTAGACAAAAGGGGTTCGGAATTAAAAAATTCTGAACCC
>NZ_JVPL01000059.1:0-571 GCF_001054655.1 Bacillus sp. 220_BSPC | reverse complement strand
TGGGGGTTTCCCCCTGTGAGAGTAGGACGCCGCCAAGCCATTTGAAAAGATCAGCCATCCGGCTGGTCTTTTTTTGTTTTCATAAGTCACGAAAAAAGATGGCAGTTCATATTGAATGTGAATGTAATGATTTGTAGTATCCTGTATTGGTTTTATATCGTCATTTTTAATTCCATTGTGATGTCCATCATAAGGTGTGTATCTATTTGAAGGTGCTGATTTCTTTTTAATCAGCCGATAACAAACAAAGCATATTATAGAAATAACAAATAAAGTATAAGCATATGCCATTTAATCACTCCTTAAACCCCTTAATTGAAATAAACTAACAATCTCTACGAACACAGCGCAAAAAATAAAAATCATTAAGGTTTTGTCGGGATACCCTAGCAAAACGGACCTTGAAACATTCTTCACCTAATTTTAAGAAAAAGAATTATTTATTGTGAAATGTGTTGACTTTATGGTGGGAAAGGATTAATATAAATAAGCACCAACTAAGACATGCAAAAAACTTCATTGCTTTTGGCAGGTTGCTGAAAGAAATAATAACTATTGACTTCTTACTATG
>NZ_JVPL01000058.1:0-235 GCF_001054655.1 Bacillus sp. 220_BSPC | reverse complement strand
TGGCTAGAGCGTACGGTTCATACCCGTGAGGTCGGGGGTTCGATCCCCTCCGCCGCTACCAATAAATATAAGGACCTTTAGCTCAGCTGGTTAGAGCAGACGGCTCATAACCGTCCGGTCGTAGGTTCGAGTCCTACAAGGTCCACCATATTCATTTTTTTAAGCCGTGGAGGTATACCCAAGTTCGGCTGAAGGGATCGGTCTTGAAAACCGACAGGGGAGTCAAATCCCGCGG
>NZ_JVPL01000057.1:0-246 GCF_001054655.1 Bacillus sp. 220_BSPC | reverse complement strand
TACAATTTGGACGTTGATTGGAACGTAGGGCACTCGCTTTCCGCGGGCGGGCGGGGAGCCTCCTCGGCTTTCGCCTGTGGGGTCTCCCTAGGCGCGCTTTTCCCGCAGGAGTATCGTTCACCCGCTCCAATCAACTTTGACTTACCTTTTAGATAGAACACTTTTGCCTAGAGTCTTTTTTGTTTTAGGCTATTTCCACATACTTTGTTGCTATTTACCAGGTAGTGAGTTGTGGTTGATTTCCCC
>NZ_JVPL01000056.1:0-8400 GCF_001054655.1 Bacillus sp. 220_BSPC | reverse complement strand
AACGGAAGGTACGAGACTCCTGCGGGAAAAGCGAGTCCAGGGGAGACCCCGCAGGCGCAAAGGCGCCGAGGAGGCTCCCGGATCGCCCGCGGAAAGCGAGTGCCTGAAGTGGAAATCAACGTCCAAATTTGTACAAGCAAAAAAACTGAAGACATGATGACTTTCATGTCCAGTTTGCCATTTTCATTACAGTAAATTTTTCTAGGTAATCATTCCTTTTCTAAGCGAACTCCTTATCTTTTGTCTTCTCTGAAAACCATGATAATTTCTCGGATAAATTCACCACTTCTCCTATTACGATCATGGCTGGATTGGTAACCTGCTCACTTGTAACGGTTGCCACTATTGAATCGATTGTTCCTGTAATAGTTCGTTGAAAACCTGTCGTTCCTTGTTCGATGACTGCAATGGCAGTTTCGGGCTTCATTCCGCAGGAGCGTAATTGTTTACAGATATATGGAAGGTTTTTGATACCCATATAAATAACAATGGTGTCAACACCATGTGTCAAATGATGCCAGTTGATGTTATCAGGTTTGCCGGTCACGCAGTGTCCTGTGACAATTGCGAAGGAACTCCCCCATTCCCTGTGAGTCAGGGGAATTCCAGCATAAGCTGGCGCAGCGATTCCAGATGTGATTCCAGGGACTATTTCAAATTGAATTCCGTGCTTTGCTAGCACTTCTGCTTCCTCACCGCCACGACCAAAAATGAAAGGATCTCCCCCTTTTAGACGAACAATCGTTTTTCTCTCCATTGATTTACTTATTAACAATTGATGAATGCCCTCTTGAGGGACACAATGTATACCAGGCGCTTTACCGCAATAAATGTATTCAGCTCCAGGTTTACCGTAGAAAAGCAATTCACGATTTACCAATCGATCATACAAGATGACATCCGCTTCCGCGATGCATTTGATTGCCTTGACAGTAATTAAGTCCGGATCACCAGGACCGGCACCAACAATATAGACCTTACCTTTTTCCATCCTTTATCCCCTTTTGTTGTTTAGTCATGAAAGCCTGTGTGATGATCTAACCAAAAATATTGTCATGAATAAGAAGAAAAACCTCCCCTTAATGAGACGTTAACTTAATATAGGATGTACTTTTACAGCACTTACTTTAAAGCCGGGCATTTTGCATGTCGGGTCTAAATCCTGTGAAACGAGGCGATTGACATTTTGGGAGTCTGCCCAATGAAAAGGGACGAATATAGTATCATGGCGAATCGTTGGGGACCATTTGCTTCTTACGACAATACTTCCGCGCCTTGATTCAATTTTCACCAAAGTATTGTCTGAAATATGATATTTCTTGGCTGTTTCCGGATGGATTTCCATATATGATTCAAAATTTCTTGCGGCTAATGATGAGCTTTTTCTCGTTTGTACTCCTGTTAAATAATGTGACATGATTCTTCCTGTTGTCAAATAAAGCGGAAATTCCGTACATGGCTTTTCTTTTGGAACATGAGGCAGGTTATTAACCACTACCATGGCCGCCTTTCCGTCCGGGTGGGCAAAAGACGATTCGAATAACCTTTTTGTCCCTTTATGGTCAATGGATGGACATGGCCACAAAATGCCTCCTTCTTTTCTTAAGCGATCATACGTTATACCATAATAATCGGCGGTTCCCCCGCGGCTTGCCACTCTTAGTTCTTCAAATATCTCATTTGCAGATTGAAAGGGAAAATGCTCCCCTTTCCCAAGAGCTTTAGCTATATCACAGATGATTTGCCAATCATGCTTCACTTCCCCAGGTGATGAAAAACTCGCTTCCCGCAACGTTACCCGTCCTTCTAAATTCGTCATTGTTCCCTCATCCTCTAAATAAGACGAAGCAGGTAAAATCAAATCAGCCAATCTAGCAGTTTCAGAAACGAACATGTCTACCGCGACAAGAAACTTTAATTTTTTCAAAGCCTTTTTGACAAAGTTAGCATTTGGATTCGAAACAATGGGATTGGAACACATTAAAAACATGCCGGTAATTTCACCTTCATTTATCTTCTCTATCATCTCGTATGCCGAGACGCCTTTACGTGGCAATTCAGTCTCATCAATTCCCCATATTCTTGCAATATGTAATCTATGTTCCTCATTTTCAATCATGCGATACCCTGGCAGCTGGTCTGCTTTTTGGCCATGCTCTCTTGCTCCCTGTCCATTCCCCTGACCGGTTATGGCCCCATAGCCCGAATTCACTTTTCCGATTTTTCCTGTAACAATAAGAATATTAAGAAAATTTCGTACAGCCGCTGAACCATCTGTTTGCTGCTCAACACCCCTAGCTGTAAAAATCATCCCTGATTCTTCTTTCCCGAACATGGCAGCCGCTTTTTGGATTTGGTCACTAGGAACACCTGTCAATTCTGCAATTTCCTCCAACTCTAAAGATGTAACATACTCTTTAACTTCTTTATAGCCATTTGCACGTTCACGGATATACGCTTCATCAATAAGATCCTCTTCAATGATCACTTTCAATAATCCGTTTGCCAAGGCGGCATCCATCCCAGGTTTCACCTTTAGATGTAAGTCGGCCATTTTCGTTGTTGCGGTTTCCCGGGGATCTACAGCAATGATATATGCCCCATTTTGTTTCGCTTGCTCAAAGTACGGCATGATTGTCGGCTGGCATTCCGCAATATTCGTACCCGCCAAGATTATGCACTTTGTGAACGGAACCTCTGATAAGCTGTTGGTCAGGCCCCTGTCCATACCAAATGTTTGGCTTGCTGCCGAAGCAGCTGCAGACATGCACAAACGGCCATTATAATCTATATACTTTGTTTTTAAAGCCACTCTTGCAAATTTCCCAAGCAAATAGGCTTCTTCATTTGAAATGGATGCACTTCCATAAACAGATAATGCATTTACACCATCTTCTGCTTGAATTTTAGTGAAATTCTCCTTAATGTGGCTTAATGCTTCCTCCCATGATATTCGAACAAATTCCCCATTTTTTTTCAATAATGGGTATTTAATTCGATCTTTATGCAAAGCATGTTGGTGTGCATTCATTCCTTTAATGCATAAGCGCCCCTCTGAGGTTGGATTATCTTTTCCAATCGTCAAATACTTTTTTCTTGTCACTATTGTTTGTTCCAGCAGCTGCATCTTACATTGCATGCTGCAAAATGGACATTGTGTATCATATCGTTTTTCTGATTGGACCTCTTGTTGCTTCGTGCGGAAATACTTTAATAATAATTCGGTCAAGGCTCCTCACCCTTTACTCATGGATTTCTATGGATTTTTCATGGTACAAACATTTATCCGCTTACTAAGTCTTGCATCTAGTTTTCCCTTTTGTTCATTCCCTGATCTAGGCCATTTCCAATCGTTGAGATAGTTGCTGACTAAGTTCATTATCAAACAAAACTTCTCTAACATGAATTAAACCCACTCGTTCAATCCATTTCCAAGTCCGTTCTAAGTAGTTGGCTGTTTCCCGATAATATTGAATAAAGCCGATGATGATTTCAATGGCTTCTTCATTTGTGCCGGCTACACATAGCAGTTCACCGGCACGTGCATCACGCCCGCTGCTTCCGCCCACATATATTTCCCAGCCCCTGTCAATGCCCATAACACCTATATCTTTCGTTGTTGATCCTGCACCGTTATGCATACAAGCGGATATGCCCATCTTTATACGGTATGGTGTTGATACTTGCTCCAATCTTTTTTCCAAATCTACAGCAAGTAATAGGGATTGCTGTTTATCACAAGAGCAAACATGTTCGCCGATACATGTTTTGACGTTTTGGACGGTGTTACCATATTTCGAACTTAACTGCATATCTAAATCAGCCCACACACCTGGGAGATCTTCTTTTTTCACCCCCATTAAATGAATCCTTTGTTCACTTGTTACCGCAACTTGGGATATTTCATATTTATCGGCAACATTAGCAATTTTTCGCAAGTCTTTTGCATTCGTCATCCCGCCGTACATTTGCGGGATAACTGAGTATAGGTTATCACTTTGAACTGTTGCATTCTTTTTTTCGTTTATGAAAAGAGTTTGCTGTCTGATCTCGTACTCTGGATGAATCATCCCTAAATAATAGCTCAATGCAGGCCTGCAAGTTGAACAACCTTTTGTATTTTCCCATTCAAGAGCATCCATCGCTTCTTGGACAGTCGATACGTCTTGGAGCTGCATTTTATACACGATTTCATCTTCCGTTAATTTCGTACATGAGCAAAATGCAGTTTGTTTCTCATCCTGAGTAGTAAGGTTACTTTGAATATAGGTCAAAAGCTCGGTCACTGCCGGCTTACATCCGCCGCAAGAACCGGAAGCCTTTGTGCATTGTTTAACTTGTTCCACTGTCGATAATCCCTTATTTTGAACCGCTTCAATGATTCCCCCCTTTGAAACAGCATTACAATGGCAAATGATTTCATGATTTGCCATCGAAGCGATTAATCCCTCAGCCGTATTTGGTGACTGGAACAGTGCACGCCTTTCCTCTGACGATACTTCTTGCCGCTTTACTATCATATCGAGTAATCGTGAGCTGTTGTTTGTATCTCCATAAAGCACAGCACCTATGATTTTTCTTCCTTGAAAAACCAACTTTTTATAAACACTATCCAATTCATCAAAAGTTGTGATGGATTTCGTTGTTTCGTCACCATGGAAATCACCAACAGAAAATAGCTCAACTCCTGATATTTTCAACTGGGTCGAAAGGACCGAGCCTTGGTATCCGCTGCATTTCATCTCACAAATATGCTTTGCCAGCACTTCACCTTGTTCGTATAAAGGTTTAACCAGCCCATAAACCACGCCTTGATGTTCAGCACATTCACCAACCGCATAAATATCTGGGATGCTGGTTTCTAAATAGTCGTTTACAATAATCGCACGATTTGTATCAATTCCGCTTTCTTTGGCCAACTGAATATTCGGTCTGACTCCCGCAGCCATAACGACCAAATCTGCATCCAGCTCCGTTCCATCCTTAAAACGGACGCGCTCTACACGCTCGTTACCGATTAACTCCTGTGTTTCCTTTTTTAAAAGAAAGTTCATTCCCTGGTTTTCCAACTCTTTTTGCAGTAAAAGTGATGCCGTTGAATCGAGCTGCCTTTCCATTAAATAGTCAGCGATATGAACGACATGCACTTCCATACCAAGGTTTAACAGCCCTCTCGCTGCTTCCAAACCTAACAAACCGCCTCCGATGACGACTGCTTTTTTATGTTTGCGTGAAGTTTCAATCATCTTTTGGCAATCTTCAATCGTCCGAAATGCAATGACGCCTTCTTTATCTACACCTGTGACAGGAAGAATGAACGGGACAGAACCTGTGGCAATTATCAGCTTATCGTAGTAAACTTCCCGTTCTTTGTCTGTTTTTATTTTCCTCGTCTCTTTATCGATTTTTACTACCGTTTCACCTGTGAACAATTGGATATTATTCTCCGTATACCAGTTTCGATCATTTATCGTAATATCTTCAAAAGAGGTGTTGCCTTGAAGCACAGTCGACAATAAGATTCGGTTATAGTTAACGTGCGGTTCACTTCCGAAAATAGTAATCTCAAATGCAGTCGGATCCTTACTTATAATGGATTCAACACAACGTATTCCCGCCATTCCGTTCCCTACTAAGACCAGTTTTTGTTTATACATTTTATCCCCCCAAAAACAAGTACTGTAAAAAGCCAAACTAAGTAAACAAAGTTCTAGATCTTAACTGAATTCTTTCCGAGTACCCACGTTTTTCTCCATGAAAGCTGAGCTAGGCCCAGGATAAGCAAAGCCACGATTCCAACTGCGGAAAATACTAAAAATCCTGTAGCATATGTGCCGGTAACCTGTTTCAACGTACCTAGTATGTTTGGAACCAAGAATCCGCCAACACCTCCGGCAGCTCCCACAATCCCTGTGATAAAACCTATTTCTTTAGAAAATCGCTGTGGAACTAACTGAAAGACAGCTCCGTTGCCCATACCGAGAAATAGCATTCCGATGAACAGAAGGATCGTAACGGCAGTAAGAGAATAAAGAAAACTAATCCCAAACATACATATAGTGAGTCCAATAAATAAAAACATAAGCAGTTTAACTCCACCTATTTTATCGGCAATAAATCCTCCGACGGGACGAAAGAAACTTCCGGCGATGACACATAATGTAACAAATTCCCCCGCCCTTATTCGTGTTAACCCATACTCATCAACAAAAAAGATGCTTAAGAGGCTAGTAAACCCGACAAAGCCGCCAAAAGTCACACTGTAAAGAATACAGAAATACCAAGTGTCCGTTATTTTAAATACGTTGAAATATTCCTTTAGTGGTTTTGCCGGCGGTTGAGACGGTGCGTCTTTTGCGATTAAAATATAAATGATAAACACGATGGTTAAAGGAATCAAAGCTAATCCCATAACATTATGCCAGCCAAGAGATTCTGCAAGACGAGGTCCGAACAATGTCGCAAAAAGAGTTCCGCTGTTACCGGCACCTGCAATGCCCATCGCAAGACCCTGTAAATGCGGGGGATACCAACGACTGGCCATAGGAAGTGCTGCAGCAAAACTTGCTCCAGCCACTCCTAGCAAAATCCCTATTAAATAAAGCTCTGCTAAACTTTCACCGAATAACCATCCCCAAAAAAGCGGAATCATTGTAACAAGCATCCCGCCGATTGCGGTTTTCCGCGGGCCGATGCGGTCAGTCAAAAAACCAAGGACGATTCGAAAAAACGAGCCTCCCAAAATCGGAATAGCCACAATCAAGCCTTTTTCAGCTGGGGAAAGTCCGAAATCCTTTGTAATATAGACACCGAGTGCCCCTAATAATACCCAAATCATAAAACTGATATCAAAATAAAGGAATGAAGCTAATAATGACGGAGCATGACCGCTTTTTTTCAATTCAGATATTTTCATTTTCATCTCTCCAATACTTTAGTAATTGAATATTTGTTTATTTTACTCTTATAAAAGTAAGATTTCTTTGTTTATGTAAGAAAACATCACACACTTTTTTTGCAAGTTATTAAATGTGAATACTTTAAGGTAGGTATTGGTCAAAAATTAATAAATTCATTTCCTTTTTCTTATATAAATCGCATGATATTGTGGTTTACTTAGGTGATGTAAAGTTACAAGCTTGTTTAACTTTTCAGTTATGGCCGCAATAAACTCCAATAACATTTTGAAATATTCTCCATAAAAAAAAGAGAAGCCTAATGCTTAAGCTTCTCTTCCAGTCTGTAGATAAACCCGACTATAATGGGGTTTGTTTACAGTTTTATATTTGTCCGTTAATTCCATTCCAGGCAGACGCTCCCAAACAACTTTGTTTAACATTAAGATAGAACTCCTTTTGCCAACAGTCTTTTTTGTTTAAAATAGAAGAAATAGAACTTGAGGTGATATCCATTCAGCGCGAACAACTTTAACTGATGACTGCCTCTTCTTTAGAGGTGGGTTCTTCCCACGGCACGAAACAAGGATCTCCTTCATATGATGTGTTATGAACGGCATGAGATATTTAATAATCTGATTCTATGGGGAAAGGTTGGGTGCAATAATATGAAGCAATATCCATTTCAGAACATCCCATTTCAAAATATTCAGAAAAAAGATATGTCATTTGAAGAGGTATTCGTTCATATTGCTGGGTTTATGGAATTAAATCCTTCCGGTAACTATCAATTAATGGTCGGGACAGATTCGCAAGTACATAAAAAACATACGGTTTTCATTACAGGCATCGTAATACGGCAGGTCGGAAATGGTGTATGGGGTTGTATAAGAAAAGTGATGATCCCTAGAAGGATGCTGCATTTACATGAACGTATTTCTCAAGAGTTGTCGTTAACAGAGGAAATCGTATCACTGTTTACGGAAGAAAGGAAAAATCAGTTAATCGATATTGTCCTGCCTGCTGTATATCAAGGGGCAACGTTCACAATGGAAGGTCACATTGATATCGGGATTGGAAAGCGAAACAAAACCAGTGAGTTTGTAAAAGAAATGGTAGCCAGGATGGAATCCATGGGGGTGGAACCAAAAATCAAACCGGATGCTTTCGTCGCTTCAAGTTATGCCAACCGTTATACAAAACAAGAGTGACTGTTTACAAAAACATGTAATTACCCAATGGTATCCACACTGGATTTTTTAAAGCTGATTGTACAATTTGGTTTGGGAGACTGCAAACGGTACATACATTTTTTTGGTACGCTATTTTAAATAAAGCAAAAAACCGGCCTCAGACCGAGACCGGCTTCAACATTTTAAGATATAAGCCGCCAATGCCGTATTCAGTAAGAAAGTTTTAAACCACCACTCCTCAAAGTGGGTGTTTGCAGAAAAAATCCTGTTGTCCAAGTCAGTGACGAGGCATAACATTCCTGTTTCAATAT
>NZ_JVPL01000008.1:0-22648 GCF_001054655.1 Bacillus sp. 220_BSPC | reverse complement strand
GTTTGTTTTAAAATAGAAGTATTAAAACTTGAGGTGATGAGGATGCTTTCGTAACATCATTCTATTCAACGAGATCAACTGGTTCCGGCGAACCATTTGGTTCGTAAAATGGAGGCTTACATTGACTTCTGTTTCATTTATGACTTGGTGAAAGATATGTAATCAGAGGTAGGACGCCCCAAAATCATATAAACCTATAACAATCCGACAAATTCCTTCTTTATTTCCGGGGAAATGCAACCGATATTTACATATATTTTATCAGAATCCTTTTATCAAAGCACTCTGGACCCCAGGAATTTATACAATTTAAACAAGATTAAACTATATGCCGCCCCTAATGCAAAACCTGCCAAGATATCAGTTGGAAAGTGAACTTTCATAACGATCCTGCTGACACCGATCAGCAGGACCAGACAAACGAAACCAATTCCCATTGCCCATTTCAATGAGTTTCCTTTAATTTCATTCATGATTAAATAAGCTACCATACTGAAGAAAATAATGCCCACCATTGCGTGGCCACTTGGAAAACTGAAGCCGTCGGTGTCCATCAAATGATTTTCAGGGCGCACTCTTTTAACATGATTTTTTATCCACCCGTTTAATACATCCGCGCCGGCAATCCCGATAGAAAAGACGGCCATTATCCAATAATCCTTCTTTATTATCCACAAATATAGAACACATAGTAAGCTGCCAAAACCAATGAACATGGATTTCCCAAGATAGGTAAGGGACTTGAAGAAAGTGAACGAAAAAGTATTTTTACCTACGGAAAAGAGTTCCGCAATATATGTATCGAATGCTAAAGATTTCTCACTCTGAATTTCATTCATCAAAAAAAAGAATAGCAACAAGCAAAGCGAAACCATAGAAATCCAGGAATATTTATTCATTCTCTCTCTCTCCTCAAGGTATTTAATTCTCTTTGGATCATTCAGAATATGATATACTATTTACAATTAATCCAATCATTGGGAGGTGCAAAAATGATACAGCGATTACACGATCTTCTGGATGGCTCATATGAAGAAATGGTTTCCATCAGGCGTTACCTTCATCAACACCCCGAGCTATCTTTTCAAGAAACCCAAACGGCTGCCTTCATCGCTGAATATTATAAAAAACATGGAATCGAACACCGGACGAATGTAGGCGGCAATGGTGTTATTGCCAAGGTCACAGGCAGTAAGCCTGGTAAAACCGTAGCATTGCGCGCTGATTTCGACGCCTTACCCATTCAAGATGAAAAAGAAGTTCACTATAAATCTTCCGTACCCGGGGTCATGCATGCGTGTGGACACGATGGCCATACAGCGACACTCCTTCTCCTTGCAAAAAATCTGAATGAACTGAAGGATGACCTCGAAGGTGAATATATATTTATCCACCAGCATGCTGAGGAGTATGCTCCAGGAGGGGCCAAACCGATGATTGAGGCTGGCTGCCTTGATGGGGTGGATGTAATTTTCGGCACCCATTTATGGGCCACGGCCCCTACCGGAACAGTCCAATACGCTTTAGGACCCCTTATGGCCGCTGCAGACCGTTTTGAAATCACCATTCAAGGGCAGGGCGGACATGGAGCCCAGCCGCATAAAACCCGTGATGCAATCGTAGTCGGCTCTCAGCTAGTCATGGCCCTGCAGCAAATCGTAAGCCGCCGGCTTAACCCAATAGATTCTGCAGTCATTACCGTCGGTTCCTTTGTAGCAGATAATGCCTTTAACGTCATTGCAGATAAGGCTAAAATAATCGGGACCGTCCGCACATTCAAGGAAGATGTCCGTTCATTCATTAGCGAAGAAATGGAACGGATTGTTAAAGGAACCTGCCTAGCTGCGGACTGCACCTATGAATATCAATACTTTCAAGGCTATCCGGCTGTTATTCCGCATGTTGAGGAAACTAAATTCCTCATCGAAAGCACTGAGTCCGTCAAGGAAGTTTTGATTACAGAGGAAATTGCCCCGGATATGACAGGTGAAGATTTTTCTTATTATTTACAAAATGTAAAAGGTACATTCTTCTTTACGGGAGCCAGGCCAAAAAATGAACATACATATCCACATCATCATCCTTTGTTTGACATTGATGAAAAAGCGATGCTCATTGCAGCCAAAATATTAGGCACTGCAGCGGTGACCTATCACAATAAGAAACAATCATCTAAAAAAGTGAATGAATCTTTATTACAATAATGGTAAAGGGACGGGTTTTCCCCGTCCCTTACTGTTTAAGAAGTCTGATTCGGTAACAATGGACAGCCGTCTTCCCAAGATGTTCCAACAAATGATAGTTGGCATATCCACCGACAGCTGCCCCAAAACCTGGAACGAGCTGAAACATTTTGATGACATCGATGTGATCGCGATATTCCTGCTGAAATTCCTGCCAGTCTATTTCCGGACATTTCCCTGAATCCCATTCCTCTATTACCCGTAATGTTTCCAATTTCTTCTCCTCGCTTGAAAATGCCATCTGGAAGATATGAAGGATGAACAATCGTTCCTCATATTTATTTGGATCGAAACCGTATATACGGGATATTTCGAATAATAATTTCATCTTGATGCTAAGCAGTAATGGGAAATCAGCCAATCCAATTAAAAGCCCTGCCGCTCCGGTACCCACACCTTCTATAACGGCCGTTTTCCTATATGCGGTTACAGTTTCCGCAACCCACTCTTCCTTTTGCTGCAAGGATAATAGCACTACATTTTTTTCTTTAGACATATATTTAGAACCTGATAATACAGCCTCTATCATCCCTTTAATACTATCAGTAATCACTTTGTGCACTCGGTCTGGAATATAACTATTCAATTTGATTTGCGCCTTTTTGGACATCCGCTCAAACCTGCCGGATTTCTTGGCTACTTTCTTTTTCCATGATATTAGTTCAGATAATGCCTTTTGTTCATATTCATCCATCATTTAACACCTCCGTTAAATATGTATATACCCCCTATGAGGCTTTTATTTTCAATTTTCATTTCTTAAAAATTAACTGAAACGTTTTTTTTTGAGGGTTTGTAAAATTCGAACGTTGTTTTCCACTCCAGGCACTCGCTTTCCGCGGGCGGTCCGCCACCTCGGCGCTCTTTGCGCCTGTGGGGTCTCCCTTGAACGCGTTTTCCCCGCAGGAGTCTCGTACCTTACGTTCCAATCAACTGGAACGTTTTTTAAAATAAAAACTGCAGGCTGGTCTATTCCGAACCAAGTTTTAGACTAGGTTATCCTTGTAATAAAGAAAAAGCTGATTTTATGAAAAATCAGCTTCTGCTTAAAAGTTTTTTATTTTCTTTGTTGCATAAATTTTAAAACCGAATATGAAAACAAGCCCCATTGCCAAGGCGGCTAAAGCGGAAATCCATTCCCCTTTCACTAGCAGGACCAAACTGAAGACAAGGTCCTCAAATAATAGGAAATAGGAAATTAGTTTTATGACTGCAGATTCTCTCATTTTTGCTGGCAATGGATACAATGAGACCCATACTTTCCACTCATGTGCCTTCCAAACCGGCAGCAGTTGCAGGGCTGTCATGAATAAGAACATGAACGTAACAATCAAATGTGCAAATATGTTAGTGAATACACTTAAAATCACGGATCCCATGATCGTTAAACGAAAACAAAGTCCCACATAATCATTGGATCGCAGAAGGGTACGAGCGTAAAGATAGGTATAAGTTGATTTATCACCATACGGAATGAGTGCTAATAGCCAGTCCATCCATTTCCTTCTCGCTACCTTCCCTTTCAAATGAGGAACATCAGTAAACATGTTCGCTATTCGATAGAAAGAATTCATCCGTTTGTTTTCCAGTTCCACCAGCCGTTCCCACTTCAGCACGAAACCTTTAGTCGCGCTTCGGTAATACATGTAAAGTGCTAACAATAATAAGAAGGTTATAAGTGCAAACAGTATATTTGCCCTTGAACAGATGAAATAAAGAATCACGCCATTAAGTAAAAAGCGGATGAGAGAGTCCCAATGGCTCACTGATGTATCCTGATATTTCAATACCAGCCAGCGCATGGTCAAATTCAAAAACTTCAAAATAAGCAAAACGGCCAGGATGATTCCAAGATCCTTACCTCCTGCACCCGTAACCTTCGAATACATCGGTATCGATGCAATCAGGACAACCAGAAGAATAAAGCCCTGCATGACCCAGCTTAATATCAATGAATTCTTGAAATAACTTCTCAACTTCGTTTCAAGCGGAAGCAGGAATACCGTATCGGGTTCTTTCAAGAAAGTATTTATCGGGCTTCTGGTTACAATGATCGATAAAACAAAGGCCATGATCAATGCAGCAGGGAAATCACTGTTTAACGTCTTCACCCAATCACTGTAATAATAAGCCAACCCACCAAGAACCAATACCATGACAAAAACAAGATGGCCATTAAAAATATAACGAAGATATTTTTGCGTTTCATTTATATAGCCTAAATATCTTTCCTTCCAGAGATTTTGACTATTCATGACCGATTTCTTCTTTCGTCAATTGGATATATAAATCGTCCAGAGTTGCCCCTGGCATGGAAAATTGTTCACGAAGCTGCTCAAGATTGCCTTTCGCCCGAATCTCTCCATTATGCAGTATGATGAAAGAATCACAATACCTCTCGGCTGTCGCCAGAATGTGTGTAGACATTAAAATTCCCGCTCCGCTCTCTTTCATCTTCCTCATCAAATCAAGCAGGGATTGAATGCCTAGTGGATCAAGACCTACGAAGGGTTCATCGACGATATATAAAGACGGCTGTACTAAAAAGGCGCACATTATCATGACCTTTTGCTTCATTCCCTTTGAAAAATGGGCCGGGAACCATTTAAGCCTTTTCTCCATATGGAATTCCTTTAACAGAACGTCCATCCTCTCTTTAAATGTGGCTTCCGCCAAACCATGTGCCATGGCTGTAAGCTTTAAATGCTCCTCTAGTGTAAGCTCATCATACAAAATGGGCGTTTCTGGAACATAAGTGAATTGTTTTCGATATGTATCCGGGTCCTGAGCTAGTGTTTTACCATGAATCGAGACGCTTCCGCCTTTCGGCTCCATGAGTCCGATGATATGTTTAATCGTCGTACTTTTCCCAGCCCCGTTAAGCCCAATTAACCCAACGAGCTCATTTGGCTGAATGTCAAAACTTATTCCTTTTAAAACGGGCGTTTTCGTGTATCCGCCCACTAGCTGCTTTATTTCCAATAAGGACATATAAACGATCCTTTCTATATAGAGGTTCTTATTTCCATTTTATCAAATTCTCCTGCTTTTATATAGTCGAGTGTTCCCGGAACTAAATTTCCATAAATAACTAATTATATTTTTGCTGCATGATGGTCATCATAAATAAGGAAGAAGGGGTTAGTCATTACGTGTGATTCACATCATATTGTAAATGAGGTGTCAGTTAAAGACGTATTATACTGAAATACCCATTAGGTTTATTACAAATGATTTACATCATATTGTAAATGAGGTGTCAGTTAAAGACGTATAAACTGAATTAAACCATAAGCTTCATAACAAAAATCGTTTCGAGCAAGGAGATGGTTCTCTTGCACGTAAAAGCAGAAAAATCATTCAATAATTATCAATTATGCTTTAAAAGTTGATGAAACTTTAAAGATATAGGAGATGGTTGCTTTGAATGGAAAATCTCTATTTAGATAATAACCATATTTTACTACAATGTAGATGAGGTGTTTGTCGCAGAGAATTTATGCTAATGCGAATTTTGAAGCAAAACCCCCTTTTTCGACAGGCAGGGTGCAACTTAATGTTGCATCCTGTTTTTATATTTTTCCTTTTCTCAAGGATTCAAGCTATGGTACGATTAACCAAATACATTAACTTTTAAAGGAGCGTTATTCATGAGTGATTGCATTTTTTGCAAAATAATCGATGGGGAAATTCCAAGTAGTAAAGTTTTCGAAAATGAACATGTTTTGGCCTTTCTCGATATCAGTCAAGTAACGAAAGGCCATACTCTGGTAATACCTAAAGTACATAAGGAAAATCTTTATGAGTTGACACCTGAGATTGCCCAGAACCTTTTTGAAGTGGTGCCGGAAATTGCCCGCGCCATGAAGCAGGAATTCCAACCTGTAGGCCTGAACCTTTTAAATAATAACGGTGAAGCTGCAGGGCAGTCCGTTTTCCATTTTCATATGCATTTAATTCCTCGGCATGGGGAAGGTGACGGCTTTGGTGCAGTTTGGAAAACCAATACCAGCGACTATACACCGGATAGCCTGAAACAAATTGCTGACTCCATTGCACAGCATTTAAAATGAGACTGCAATAGCCTGTGAAGAAGGTTTCTTTCTCCTTTCGTTGCTTGAAAAAAATGATCCAGAGTTGGTCCTCACTTTAAAGTGCAGGACCTTTTTACTTTGATCTATCATTAAAACGTATTTATAATTCTAAATTTTCCTCCAATTGAATTTAGTTTTCTGGTAGGATATATGAATAGTCTCAAATACTTTATCACATAGTCGCATAGGAGGAAAAAAATTGAAACGTGCACGTAATTTTAACGCTGGGCCAGCCGCCCTTCCTTTAGAAGTTTTACAAAGAGCCCAAAACGAGTGGTTGAATATTGAGGATTCCGGTATGTCAGTCATGGAATTAAGCCATAGAAGTTCCGAATTCGAAAAAATTCATAACCATGCCATTCAATCATTAAAAGATCTTATGGAAATTCCTGAAAATTATGAAGTTCTCCTGCTGCAAGGAGGGGCAAGTCTACAATTTTCCATGATTCCCATGAACATTTTGAAAGATGGAAAAAGGGCAGATTATGTCCTCACTGGTTCTTGGTCGGAAAAAGCATTAAAAGAAGCCAAAAAGGTTGGTGAAACGGCCGTAGTCGCTTCATCCAAAGATGAAAAATATACGTTCATCCCTAAAGTGGAAGATATCAAATTGAATGACGATGCTGCCTATCTTCATATCACAAGTAATAATACGATTTACGGAACGCAGTGGAAGGATTTCCCGGAAACAGGCAACATTCCTCTAGTAGCCGATATGTCGAGTGATATTCTCAGCAAAAAGATTGATATTAGTAAATTCGGCATCATCTATGCTGGTGCACAAAAGAATTTAGGTCCGTCGGGAATCACAGTCGTTATCATCCGTAAAGATTTAATAACGGATAATGACAAAATCCCATCCATGATGAACTATTCAATCCATTCGAAAAATAATTCTTTATACAACACTCCTCCGACATTGGCCATTTACTTATTGTCCCTTGTGTTGGATTGGGCAAAAGATCAGGGCGGAGTGGAAAAGATTGCTGAAATCAACGAAGAAAAAGCAAAAGTCATTTACGATGCCATCGACGGCAGTGATGGTTTTTATAAAGGCCATGCCCTACCGGACAGCCGTTCATTAATGAACGTGACGTTCACGCTTCCGTCTGAGGAAGCTGAAGTGCAATTCCTTAAAGAAGTGAAGGAAGCCGGATTCGTAGGACTGAACGGTCACCGTTCCATCGGCGGCTGCAGAGCATCCATCTATAATGCGGTCCCTCTATCCCATTGCCAGGACCTTGCTGATTTCATGAAGAAATTCCAGGAATCGTATAAAGCGAAGGAAGCTCAAACTCTTTAATTCAAACAAATATAACTTCTAAAAAAATAGGTCTTATGATATACTATTTTAAACTTCTTGCAACAGGCAATAGTGCATTGTTGAAGAAAAGCTGTTAGTTGAGATGAGAATAGGAGAGATGAGTAAATGAAAACGAAAACCCTTGTGTCACTGTCCCTATTAATCGGGATTGGGGCTGCCCTGCATTTTATCGTACCTGGATTCTTCCTTGGAATGAAACCGGATATGATGCTGTTGATGATGTTTTTGGCGATAACCCTGTTTCCCGCTAAGAAGAATGTATTCATTGTGGCCCTGGCAGCAGGAGCCATCTCTGCCATGACAACTACATTTCCAGCAGGACAGATCCCAAATATCATAGACAAATTGGCAACAGCCTTTCTGTTTTACCTTTTATTCATCAGTCTAAAGAAGTTTTCAACATCCGTTGTCACCGTTAGTATCTTGACTGCCGTTGGAACATTGATTTCCGGCGCTGTCTTCCTTGGTTCGGCTTATTATATCGTTTCCCTTCCAGGGCCTTTCGTTGCACTTTTCGGCGCTGTTGTGCTTCCTGCCGTATTGTTAAATACAGTTGCGATGGTCATCATTTATCCAATTGTGAACGGCATCGTAAGAAAATCAAATATACCCATTAATGCTTAAGCAGCAGGATCATCATACCTAAAAAAGCACCGGAATGTCCGGTGCTTTTTTTTCCAATCATATGAATCTGGAATTCTAGTCAGAATCACCCTCCAATGATCAATGTATCAACATCCACATAAACCAAATGAAAAGCAGTAAAACCCCGGGGAGACCCATAGCGAAGGCTCTAGCCTGGAGCACCCTCCTAGGCGGATAGATGCCAGGAGTTTTTGCTTGCCTTAGAAAATACCCCATCCCGCACAGGCATACCAGGCCTAATAAAAAAATGATTTTCATTATTAACCCACCAGTGCCATCCATGTTCCGACAGCTTGTTTTTATTATCTATATGCCGCTCTTCCCTTTATATGAAGCATTATTATTAAAGCTTCAAGTTATTTTTAAATATTATATATTGACTCTCTAAGTTTAAAAAAATATTTTTGTGATATAAAGATAAAATGGTCGATTCTCTTCCATAAGGATGAAAATTATGGTATTTTGATATCAATAGTATTTCTCTCCCTATTTATCATAATTTCCAATTGATGCAGCAGGGATTCAGACCATGGAAAGCGAAAACATATTATAAAATGAGGTGATCCAAATGAAAGCAAAATCATTACTAATTGGCTTTTTGACCGGAACAGTGGTAGCTGGTGCGGCAACCTTACTTTCGACACCAAGTTCAGGTAAAGACCTACGGACCCGCATCAAGACGAATACCGACGAAATTAAGACTACAATTGATGAATTAAAGGTAAAAATGCAGAATATTAAAGATGACACGATGGAAGCTTCACAAATCAGCAAAGAAACTGTAAAAACATTCATTTCGGATGTTCAGGTCGTCATCGAGAACTGGAAGCGGGAAATCGAACCCAATAAGAATGAATTATTGAAGAACGTTCAGGAAATTGAAAATTCATTGAAAGAATTGGAAGCGGCCGCCCCTACTTCTAAAAATTAATAGCTGACATCCTCACACAAGCTTGATTCTCCATTTTTCCCAATAAATTACATGGTTTATTGGAGAAGAATGGAGAATTCATTAAAAAAACTAAAATTTTCTAAAAATTTTGCAAATATTTATCTTTATTAATTTTTATTTTATTGTCATAATAAATATATAGAATCTTATAAGTAGGTGAGCCCATAATATGCAGAATAAAAATTATTCTATGAAAGAAGCAATGATTTTTAGTCAACGAATTGCACAATTAAGCAAAGCATTATGGAAATCGATTGAAAAAGATTGGCAGCAATGGATCAAGCCCTATGATTTAAACATCAATGAGCACCATATTCTTTGGATTGCCTACCATCTTAATGGCTCTTCCATTTCAGATGTTGCAAAATTTGGGGTCATGCATGTTTCTACCGCATTTAACTTTTCAAAAAAATTAGAGGAACGCGGATACTTAACATTTTCAAAAAAGGAAAATGACAAAAGGAATACGTATATAGAGATCACAGCGGAAGGTGAAAAAATTCTACTTGATTTAATGGAGACATACGACCCAAGTAAGAACTCCGCTTTCTCGGGTGCACTTCCATTGCGTGAGCTTTATGGCAAGTTTCCGGATATGATTGAAATGATGGCCATCATCCGAAATATATACGGTGAAGACTTCATGCAAATTTTTGAACGATCCTTCGATAACATCGATCAGGAGTTTACGGACGTGGAGGGTAAAATCACAAAAAAAAAGATAGAGAAAGAAACTGAGCCAGTTTAATCTCATACTCTATCCATTTCCTTCATGAATGATACATATAAACCTTGTGAGATGCATGCATCAATGCATTCCTTTGTAGTTATTTTTGGATTAACCTTTCTTTCAAATTGATTAAAAAGCGGTCGAAAGTTCATATACCCTTCCGCTTTTTCTATTTCATAGCGTTTGCTCAAGATATCACATGCTTCCAATAATTCTTCCGCTTCCTTCTTCGTGAAATTTTTTTCCACAAATAAATAGTCCAACTTCGCCTCCGGATTGCGTATAAGGTTTAATAAAAGCCGTTGATGAAAACGGAGTATTTCCAATTCTTCATTTATATTTTTCATACATCACTAATCCCCATTCAATCATTCAATTTAACATAAAAGACTTATAACAAATTTTTGATTTTTCACATTCGGTAATCCGCCTGATCCCCATTTCAAAACCTGCCTTAAACGCCCATAGCATGCTTACTCACCAAAGTGATTTTATCTTAAACATAATCCAAGAATTCCATTGCTTTTTCCACCCATTCATCGTAATGTATGTAAGTATATTCAACAGCTTTGGAGGGCTGATTTCGAAATGAATTCGTGGAAAACAATTGACGTGGCAAAACAATATGGGAATTGCCGTCTGCTCTTTTTTTCAGTTTTTACTATATTGATGTCTTTTGTTCTGATCTATACATTATTAAGTGTCTTTTCAACCCATGTTATTTTGTATGGCGATCAAACAATGGTATTTTTTAGCCTATTGCTCTTATTATATCCTGTTCACAAACTATTACACTATTTACCTTTACGATTATTATGTAAAAAAGTGAAAACTTCATGGTCCTTGAAGTGGAACCTGGTGTTAACATGCAGAGTCAATGTCCATGTTCCGATTCGAAAGCATCTATATCTCTTGACCCTTGTGTTGCCTTTCGTCATTATGTCTGTCACATTGATTGGTTGTGCCCTTAGTTTTCCGCATTACATCCATTATTTCACTATTTTATTATCCCTGCACACCGGCTTATGCGTTTCGGATTTTATTTATATAAAAAACCTGGTTGGGTCCCCAAGGCATTCTTTTATCGAGGAACACCTCGAAGGATACGATATACTTATTCAAAAGTGATTCCTTATTCATTCATAATGATGACTGCTAAGATTTTTAGGTATCTTTTTTCATTATAATTTGGTATCGTATTTATACATGATGTTTTGCAAGGAGGGATTTTAGGTTTTGATCTCGTTCTGGTTTATTATTTTTGCTATTTTGATCCTTTATAATATTAATAGAATGACAAACTCTTTATGCATTCAAAAGGAAATTGCTGAAGACCGGCAGCCTAAAGTATTCAGGACCATTAATGTATTAATTACTATTATGTTATTATCCTCCTATATTGAAATTTTGTATACGTAGAGATGAGCAACAAATGATGTCCATCATTTGTTACATACATTGGTGATACCCGGAGCATTATCCACATAAAGAAAAAGGGCGAAGCAATAGCTTCGCCTTTTGTTTATGGTTTTATAACCAAGAAGCTCCAATGATGACTAACAGGATGAAAAGAACGACAATTAGAGCAAAGCCTCCACCTATTCCTCCAGACATTGATCTTCCTCCTTTCCATTCTTAAGTAATAATAATTTAATGCACACTCTTATATGCGCCAAAAGGAATCCATTCCTTTCATAGCTTGAAAATCACTTAAATCTTTTGTGTTGAGCGGCTACCCTATCCTATTCAACTCCATGGCAAAAGGAGTGGGCTCTTTCCATTAGTAATTTTGCAGCCGATTAACAATAGGCTGCTCCTACAATTATTAATAAAATGAATAACACCACTAACAAAGCGAAGCCGCCTCCGTTAAATCCATTACCCATCATGCTACCCCCTTTTGTTGTCCTCGATTTATCATATGTAATGGATTAATATCCGGGTAGGCGTACACCCATTTTTCAAAAAAATCTTATTCAGGCACCAATATATTATTTTTTGTAAAGTAACCAGAATATGTTATAGTTAATTTTGTGGAAATACGAAAAAATAGCAAACCAGAAACTTATAACTAGGAGTTGTTTTTATGAAGAAGTGGGCATTATCGATTGCTGTTACTGCAGGGCTGATCGGACTTACAGCATGCAACAGCGACAAGGAAGCAGTCGTGGAAACTAAAGCGGGGGATATAACCAAAGAAGAATTTTACAATGTAATGAAAGACCGTTATGGTGAAACCGTTCTTCAAGAACTTGTTTATGAAAAAGTTCTTTCTGAAAAATATACAGTAACGGATAAAGAAGTTAAAGCTAAAACGGACGAACTTAAAGCGCAAATGGGTGAAAATTTCGAAACGGCCCTGGCCTCTTCCGGATATAAGAGCGAAGCTGATCTTAAACGTGCACTTAAAATCGGCATGCTTCAAGAAAAAGCAGCCGTTGCCGATATAAAAGTTAAAGAAGCTGATGTGAAAAAAGCTTATGAAGACTATAAACCACAAATCAAAGCGAGACATATTCTCGTGGAAGACGAAAAAACGGCCAATGAAGTTAAAGCTAAATTGGACAAAGGTGAAGACTTTGCCAAACTTGCCAAAGAATATTCAACGGACACAGGCACAGCTGAAAAAGGCGGGGAGCTAGGCTGGTTCGGACAAGGCGAAATGGTTCCTGCATTTGAAGAGCAAGCTTACAAAATGAAGAAAGATGAAATCAGCAAGCCGATTAAATCCGATTATGGCTACCACATCATCCAACTTCTTGATACAAAAGAAAAAGAATCATACGAAGATATGAAAAAAGATCTTGAATATGATTTGAAAGTCGCTCAAATTGACCAAACTAAAGTTCAGGACATTCTGAATTCTGAAGTCAAAAAAGCGGACGTGAAGATTAAAGACAAAGATTTAAAAGATGCCATCACTTCTGGTGACGCAGCCAATGCTGAAAAATAATTGAATAGTAAAAAGCGACAGGACTTTACCTGTCGCTTTTTTTTCATCATTCGGGCTATGCTCCCTGATTTATATCCTTTTTACGCCTCTCACGCTCTTCTTCCATGCGTTCAATGTATTTCTGACCTTCCTTTTCAATCCAAGCATCATCTATGAGGCGTTCCTGCCTAGCTGTCCAAATTGACATGACTGCACTGACAATTATTCCAATAAACACGAACCAGATCCAAATTGGCATGTCCATTCCCTCCCAAAAAATCTACTATTCATTTACTAGAGAATATGCACGAACAAAAAAAATATGCTTCTTTCTCCATCGAGAAAGAAGCATATTTCATTAAAATGTCGGTTTATAGAATGAACGATTATCGAGCGCGAAGACTCTTTCCGTAAATTCACCCGGCTTCACTTTTTCCAAGGCGCGGTCCATCATATTTATCTTGGCATCCATATTATCAATATAATGCAGCACTTCCGCTTCCCTAACCATTGGCGGCTTGGGACTGCCCCACTCAGCTTTACCATGGTGGCTTAATATCAAGTGCTTGAGAATCATGATTTCTTCCGCTTCAATGCCCAATTCCTCTGCAGCTTTACCGACTTCATTCACCATGATCGTGATATGTCCCAACAAGTTCCCTTCCACTGTATAAACAGTCGAAACAGGTCCAGATAACTCATGCACCTTTCCAAGGTCATGCAGAATGACCCCTGCATACAAAAGATCCTTATTGAGGGAAGGATATAGGGTTGAAATGGCCTTAGCCAGCCCTAGCATCGATACAACGTGATAGGCCAGCCCCGACATATACTCATGATGGTTCTTGGTGGCAGCAGGGAACGTCAGGAACTCATTCTGATATTTTTTAATGAGATGCCTAGTCACCCTTTGGATATTCGGATTCCTCATTTCAAAAATGTATTGAGTGATGGTTTCCATCATTTCTTCCTGACTTAAAGGCGCCGTTTGAATTAAATCAGCTTTCGTGACCCCGTCAGTATCTGAAGTAATTCTAATATTACGGATTTTCAATTGGCTGCGTCCTCGATAATTCTGGACTTCCCCCTGAACTTTCACTGTTGCTTCCGCACTGTATGTTTTCTCATCAGCCTCGGAAACATCCCATAGCTTTGCCTCTATCTCCCCGGTTTTATCGCACAAAATCAATGTTAAAAACGGCTTTCCATTACTTGCCACCGCTTTTGTACTCGTTTTAATGTACATATATATATCTACTACTTCACCAATTCCGTAGTGTATGATCCCATTTCCCATGCGACTGCCCCCGTTCAATTAAATATCAACATTATAACATACCAATCTCGTTAGTGCGTTTAGTTTTCGTTAATAAGTGATGGACATTGGACAGGAAAAGCTAAAGCTTTGCCGTCTCTTATCACTCCACAAGAAAACCAGGCTTAATCCCAAGCCTGGCTCTCCAATCAAATCTATTTCAACAGTTTTTGTTCGGACAATACGCGCACTTCTCCTGGCCATCAATTCGGTAATATAAACAGCATGTCACCCGTTTATAAGGGTTCACGGACTCCGGAACACTTTTTTCCCCAATGAATCGTTTAAAGGGGGAACGCGTTTCAATATTCAGCCATACTTCATCTTCAAGAAGCATTTCAATGTCCTTTTCAACTCGCTTCTTTATATCAGTTTGCTTCAATAACTCACTATACATCCATACCGTATAGCTCCAAATATTTTCCCAAAGTACTAGTTTCGATATTTTAGCAGTTCCGGAAAAGAAGCGAATGGCATCAGCACCAAAGCTGTTCAATATGGAATGGAGGGCAGAAGGGCTTTCCTTTTCCGTGACATTGCTCCAACTGTTGGTTTTCAGCAAAAAATTCGGGAGCCAATGCTCATCTTCCGGATCATCCAAAACACCAAAGTCCTGAAGTGTGCCTTCCCAGATAAGCCGATGTTTACTTAACATGTACAATTGTGCCGTGACAAAAAAAGCATAGCGTCTGAACCACATTGAAATGGCTATCCTTGACGTTTCCGCCCCAGTCCGGGCTTGTGCATACTGAATAAGCTCATCAGCATGATTGAAGGTCTTGGAAACTTTGGCTTCATCTCGAAAGGATATCCGGTATCCCTGAAGTTCTTTTTCAATGGATGGTGTAAGGTTATGCATTGGCCAGCGCTTTTATCTGAGTTTGTGCGTAGCGCCCTTTACCAAACGGGACGCACATGGGACTGCCAAAAATTGGATCAAAGGATATTTGACATTCCATGCTGAATACATGCTGTACCAATTCAGGCGTGATGATATCCTCTGGCCGTCCTTGAGCATGTATCGCCCCATTTTTAAGTGCCACCAGATTATCCGCATAACGGCAAGCTAAATTCAAATCATGAAGTACCATCACGATCGTTCGGTTCTCAAACTCATTCAAATCGAACAATAAGTCCAAAATCTCGATTTGATGGGTCATATCAAGATATGTAGTCGGTTCATCCAACAATATGACATCCGTATCCTGAGCAAGCGTCATGGCTATCCATGCCCGTTGCTTCTGCCCTCCCGATAATTCATCGACTGCCTGATCCTTTAAATCGGTCAGATTCGTTGCTTCAATCGCCTTTTGAACTTTTTCTTCATCCACGGAACTCCACTGTTTCAACCAACTTTGATAAGGATATCTTCCTTGTTTAACAAGTTGATAGACGGTAAGCCCTTCAGGAGCAACCGGGGATTGCGGAAGAATCGCCATCTTTCTCGCTACATCCTTCGATGACATGGTTGAAATCGCTTTGCCTTCGAGCATGACCGAGCCGGATTGAGGTTTTAACAATCGGGCTACAGACCTTAGAAGTGTTGATTTCCCACATCCATTAGCACCGATGAATACGGTGATCTCCCCTTTGGGTATTTCTATATTCATATCATTTATTATTAATTTATCACCATAACCGAGCGATAAAGACTGAGTGTTAATAGCTGGTCGCATTAAAATACTCCCCTTTTAGTCTAATAATACCAGTTTAATGAAAATGATTCTCACTGTCAATCTTAAAAAGGAATATAAACCAAAAACTCCATGTCCCGTTCCTCTTAAATGATTCATTAAAATGATTGCTCCTTTAAAGATATGAAGCTTCCTTTGGAAACATTAATCTAAAAAAAAGCACATTATACTTTCATTTATCACTGCCTGCAGCTTCCGAACGATAGTCCATTCTCCCCCTTTGAGAATTACTATCGGAATTTCCAAACTCCATTTAGCGGAAAATAAAAAAAGCCCTCCATATGGAGAGCCTGTTAACCGACAAGCAGGCGATTTGTACAATGTTCCAAGGATTCATCCCTAATGGAGGTAAATAAATCCTGATCGATAAAAGGAATTAATCCTTCTGCAATATTCCATGCATTGACCTCTATTTGATAAAGGATTTCTGATTTTCCTGTACGGTGCAGCTCCTCACTAAGCACAGCAAGATCAGGGTCTAATGCGTGCCCCATCTCATGTGTGAGAATCACCCATGTATATTCCTCAAGCCTTGCAAGCGAGCCTAGGGAGCGTTCACACTGAATTTCAATATCTCTCTCATATAAAGTGATGCTATGACCTATGGCAGAATATTTTCCCCCAACACATCGTTTACCAGGAAACTCCTTTTCGATGATTAACTCCAAAGAAGAATCATGGCGGCTTACAAACTCATTCCTATTCAATGACTTCACTCTCTTTATCTATAGTTTAAGACCCATTATATTTCGGGGATGATCAAATCATTCATATTTTGGCGCAATACGGGACTGGATAGACGAATCACTTGATTTTCACTAAAGTACTCCATTATATATCGGTGGCATGTAAAAAATAAGATTTGCCGCTTTTCCGAAACTTTTTTCAATAACTCAAGCATCCGTTTTGTCCTCTCCGCATCAAAATTGACGAAACTATCATCAATGATGAGAGGGAATGAATCATTTTCAAAAGTATGATCAGCAAGTGCGAGCCTTAAGGAAACATAAATTTGCTCAGCTGTCCCGCGGCTGACCTCTTCAACCCTGAAACTCAAACCATCACTGCGCTGTACCAGAATCCCTTCTCCAGACTGATCAAGGATGATTTTCCGGTAGCTTCCATTCGTTAAAAAGGAAAAATGCCGCTCGGCATCAGCGATCACCTTCGGCAGGCGCTCCCTTTTATATCGGTCCAATGTTTTATTCAATAAGCTTTTGGCTATTGCCAATTTCGCCCATTCCTTCGCCTCTTCGTTAAAAGCAGCTTTCTCTTCATGAAAACGATGAAGTAAATCATCATAAATCCCTGAAACTTCAAGCTGTTTTATCTTATGCTTCGCATCCGCCCGCTTCTCTAATGAAAGGGATTTCGCCTTTACAGAATCCTTCCGTTTCTGTTCTAAATTCTCAAATGTATAAGTATTGGTCCCCTGTTCTAAATAAGATTGGATTTGATCAGGCAGCATTCTGGATTGCCCAATTTGAATGGTAATCAAATCAAGCTGCTTTTGTAAGGTGATTTTCTTTTCGGACAATGCAGCAACATGCCTGAATTCTTCCTCGTCCTTGACCTTCGCTAACTTAAAAAGCATTTCCATTTCTGCATCAAGATAGCCATTTTCCATCGTCAGCTGCTCGATTTCGTTCGTCAAACGGCTTCTTTCCTGCATCCATTGCGTTAACTGAACGGAGAATTCAATCGCTTTATTCAACTCCCGTTTCAATTGGCCAATCGCTTCCCTCCATGTGGATGGTTCAAAATCAAGGCTATTTGCAAAATGAAATAAAGCCTTTGATTTACCCTCAAATTCTGCCCGGAGAAAATCATGCCTCTTGATTGTTTCATATTTCCTATCAACGGCTTCCTTCCATTTCTCAAGAAGTTCAAATACAGATTCAAGATTGATTTCCATTCCGGGATAAGACAGACCCCAACCGCTTAAGATGTTCCTCAATTCATTATCCAACCGGTCCCTGCTAGCTTCCCAATCGGCATACTCCTGAATCGTCGATTCAAACGCTTCCTCCCTTTCTTCATATTTGAAACTTTCACTTTCAAAGCGCCTTTGGAGACGTTGGTCCAGTTCAAGCAGCCGCCCCATCGACTCTCCTTCACTCCCTTTATTGGTTTCACTCCCAATTGCAGCCCTTTTCCTTTTCATCTCATCCAATTGCCTGATATACCCGGACGATATATCATCACCTTTAAAGAGATACCTGGAAACCGCAAACAGAACAGCTACAGCTAGAAGTATCACACCCAACAAAATCTGTTCACTGAAATAACTTCCGATTGCACCTAAACATAGTAGCACTATTAAACTGCCATTCATGATATGTGAACGTTTGCGATTGTCCGCTTCCTTCTTCCTCTGTAATCCCAATTGCTTTTCAAGTTCAAGTATTTGTTCATCAAGAATAAGGGATTGTGCTGCTTCAAATTCGATGTTATTCTGCTTGTTGTATAAGGACTCCAGCTCGATTCTTTTTTCATCTGGCAGTAACTGGGCCTTTATCTCCTTCAAGCGGGCTTCTGTCGTTTCCAGACTTCCCTTTTGCAGTTCATATTTCTCATCGAGCTGTTTTTTATCATTTTGGAGCTGATGCTTTTCCCTTTCGGCCCTTTTCACCTTTTCCTTCATGAATGTACTGATATCCAGTTTTCTTATTTCCTCATCAGGAACATCCAAGAATAATTCCTGCTTTACCTTTTTGATATTCTTTTCTTCCAACAGCCTTTCGTGTTCCGCTTTTCTAATATCCAGCTCGAGCTTCTCCAACAATGTTCCTTGATCGATTGCATGTTCAATTTGCTCTTTATGCTCCTTGATGAAAGGATTGATTTCGATTTCCGTGAGTTTCCCCTCAAGTTTGTCCATTTTCTCAGTCAATGCCGCAAGTTGGGCTTTCATGGGGATTCCAACTGCCTGTAGCTGTTCAAGTCTTTTTAAGCCATCAACAGGAAAACTTACATCCGGAATTTTACTTATTTCAGCCTCTAGTTCCCCCTGTTCTTCAACCAAGGGTTTAATTCGCAAAAAAGCACTTACGTTAACAAGATTTTCTTCAATCTCTTGAATGCCTTCCGTGACTTTAGAGAGCTCCTCCTTAAGTTTTGCTTCTTCCTGAAGTAATGCCGTATATGACTGCTGTTCTTCTTCTGATGCTTTCACCTTTTTCTGCAATTCCTTAAGTTCTTTCAATTTCACATTCAGCAATGGTTTTTGGCCTGATGGCTTGAACCTTGAATCGAGCTCTTTTTGCAATTTCGTTTCGGCTTCAAGAAGTTTATCATTCCCGATCAGTCCGGCTGAAAGCAGATATTTACTCATCGTACCTTCACTTAGTGTATGTAATCCCTGCAGGCCTTGAAGGTCGAAAGAAAAAATGGCTTGGTAATAGTTTTTATCAACGCCATGAAGAATCTCATTCAATTCTTCCTCGCCGCCGACCCTTCCATCCTCGAAGGTCAATTTCACATCACCAGTAGCTTTTCCCTTCACACGTTCAATAACGATTTCCCCGTCTTTTTTTGTTATGAGGCTGAGCCTTCCCCCATATTTGGCATGCATTTTCGGCTCGTAACGCGGTTCGTTTTGAACCTTTGTCGGAAAACCAAATAGCATACTATGAATGAAGGACATGATGGTTGACTTGCCCGATTCATTTTCCCCAAAGAAAATCTGCAGCTGTCCCAATTCAGGAAAACGCTGATTTTCCAGTTTGCCGTAACCATAAACATGGAGGTCTTTAATAATCAAATCCGTTCCTCCTCCCTACACTCATTTATTCGCTTCAAAAATGTGCAAAAGCCATCTTTCCGCTTCATCCAACAGTTCGATCTGCTCTTCCGGCTCTATTGAATCGAGAAACCTTCTTGCTCCAGGATGAATGTATAGCGGGGCAAGAGCAGCCTCCGTATCATCAAATTCAGAAGCAAGCCTGGATACCTCAGCCAGAAATGGCGATATACTTTCATTTGACCTATTCATGGGAATGGACTGGATGAGTTTGATTTTATACACCCAGACAAATGATTCCCCTTGGTCCCCTTCCTGCAAAATCCGGGTCAATTCTTCAAGATATTCCCCGGAAGCTCCTGCTGCATCACCTGCATCCAGCTTCAACTCCAAAAGAAAGCTTCTCCCATCGGAACCCTTCCGTTCAATTACTTCCTTGCATTGCTTGAACAGGGCATCAAATCCACCTTCTGCGGATCGTTCAATTGTTTCGCTTTCCCATATCACCTCAGAGGTTTCAATAAAAGAATGGCGCTTCATGTCCCCATCGAATTCTATAAGCATGCACCCTTTAACGCCTGACTCCTTTCTGTTCCTGCCTTGAATATTTCCTGGGTATATCACAAGCGGATCTTCCGAAACAACCTGATGTTTATGAATATGGCCTAATGCCCAGTAATCGAAATCTTTGGCAGCAAGTTCCTTCAATGAAAAAGGGGCGTACGGGCTATGTTCGGAATTGCCTTCCAAATTCCCATGAAGCAAACCTATATGATAATCGGCCCCTTCAGCTTTTATGTAGGTTTCGATCATTCTCTCTCTTACTTGACGGCGTGGATAACTGAATCCATAAAGATGGACAGTCGTCCCATCGATTTTTTCAAACCGTTTCACTCCGGTTTGCCCTGAAAATACGTGGACATTATCCGGCAGCTCCACAGTAATCCATGAGCCGCTGAGGTGATCATGGTTACCATGAATGATATAGGCGGGGATTTGATGCTGCTGGAGCTTTTCCATTTCGGTCCGAAAGCGGACCTGTGTCCGGAGACTCCGATTTTCCCCATCAAATAGATCCCCCGATAACACGATAAAGTCAACCTGACGGGAAATTGCTTCATTAATGATAGTTTGAAAAGCTTTAAACGGGCTTTCCCTTAATTCCTTTAATATAGATGACGGCATATCCTTCAACCCTGAAAAGGGACTATCCAGATGGAGATCCGCCGCATGAATGAACTTCACACCGCTCAAAAGTATCACCTCGATTTCTTTCAACATTTCACATTCAATTTTAACATGAACAGAACATACTTTCCCATACATTATTATTTTAATACGTCATCATGCAGTATGGGCAAATTCAACAGGAAAAAGACCGAATGGCGAACATTGTTTCATTCACACATTCGGTCTTTTCATCAATTAAAGATATCCATACTTAAATAGCGCTCACCATTATCCGGTGCAATGCATAATACTCGTTTTCCACTTCCAAGACGACGGGCTTCCTGCAGGGCAGTCCAGACAGAGGCACCTCCTGAAGGCCCAATCAATATCCCTTCCTTCGAAGCCATATCCTTCATGGTGGAAATCGCATCTTCATCAGCCGCTTGAACGATTTCATCAAATACCTCTGTATTTAAGATGGCAGGGATAAAACCAGGGCTCGTACCCACTAACTTGTGGGGACCAGGCTTTCCTCCGGAAAGGACTGGGGAACCCTTAGGCTCGACAACGACAACCCTTAAATCCGGCAGATGTTCTTTCAAGGCTTCACCTGTACCGGTTATCGTTCCTCCCGTTCCAGCAGTAGCGACAAAAACATCCAGGTCTCCATCCATCTGATCCAGAATCTCGACTGCTGTCGTCACTCTGTGAATATCAGGATTGGCTTGGTTTTCGAATTGCTGCGGAATAAAGCTATTAGGAATCTCTGCGGCGAGCTCCTCGGCTTTACGAATGGCTCCCGGCATCCGCTCTGATGCAGGGGTGAGGACAACTTCCGCTCCGTATGCCTTTAAGATATTGATTCTTTCTTTCGACATATTATCCGGCATGACCATAATTGCCCGATACCCCTTAGCCGCGGCATTCATGGCAAGTCCAATACCTGTATTCCCTGATGTTGGTTCTATGATCGTAGCCCCGGCTTGAATGATACCATCCAATTCTGCCTGCCTGATTAAGTTGAAGGCAGCCCGATCTTTTACACTGCGGCTCGGATTGAAATACTCAAGTTTCACGAATACCTCAGCGTCACCCTCCGCTGTTAAATGATTAATCCTAACAACAGGTGTATCTCCTATCAATTCAGTGATATTATTAACGATTTTTACCGTCATTCAAAAAAACCCCCTTCGATCCATACACTTCCAACATGCACTTTTACTCAAGTTTATTATATCATTTATGATTTTTCATTTTAAAGAGAGAATTCCTCTAGTATAAATAGGTTTTGTTTTCATTCTTTCCAAGCTTAAAGGAAAAAAACGATGAAGTTAGTTCGATATAGTTACTTTTTCAAGATATTCAGCTATGTATCAATAATCCTTGTCTTAATAGATTCACTCACATAACAATAGTCAAAATTGACAGATAATGATAAAATTTTTATAACAGTTGATAACATTTTTGATAAGGGAGTTTTGAAAATGAGCAGAATATACAAATTAACCGTTTTTGAACCGTCAGGGGAAAAACTATTGGATGAATCATTTACAGCCGAGAATGATGAACAAGCAAAAGAATTGGGACAAAATCTATTGAAGGAAAAAAACTATCAAGATCAAACACACCGCTGTACATCGCCTTCAGGCGCTTTATTGCTTTTTCATCGCTGATTGAAAATGGAAGCGCAATCACTGAGAATATGATCGAGTTTTCCATACTTTCCTTATATAAAAAAAGGCCGTCACTGGAAAGTGACGGCCTCAGACTGTAGACAAACTCGATGAAAATCGAGTTTGTCTATTTT
>NZ_JVPL01000055.1:0-2372 GCF_001054655.1 Bacillus sp. 220_BSPC | reverse complement strand
AAAGGGGTTCAGAATTTTTTAATTCCGAACCCCTTTTGTCTACAAACTGGGCAGCGGATTTTATCCGCTGCTTTTTTATTGTGAATTTCATTAAAAGAACTTCTTTTTACCTTTTTCTTCTTTTAAAATCTCCACAGCTTCCCTGAACCTCATCGAATGGACAATTTCCCTCTCGCGTAAAAACCTGAGTGAATCATTGATATCAGGATCATCCGAGATGTCAATTAACCACTGATAGGTTGCTCTGGCCTTCTCTTCAGCAGCGATATCTTCATATAAATCTGCAATTGGATCTCCTTTTGCTTGGATATAAGTGGCGGTCCATGGATTCCCTGCTGCGTCATGATAATAAAGGGCACTATCATGATTGACATAATGATCCCCTAGCCCGGCTGCTGCCATCTGCTGAGGTGTGGCATCTTTTGTAAGCTTATAGATCATCGTGGCGATCATTTCTAGATGGGCAAATTCTTCCGTCCCGATATCCGTAAGCAGGCCAATGACTTTATCCGGAATTGTATATCGTTGATTTAAGTAACGGAGTGCTGCAGCCAACTCACCATCAGCACCACCGTATTGTTCTATTAAATATTTAGCCAATCGAGGATTGCAGTCTCTTACTTTAACTGGATATTGCAGCTTCTTTTCATAAACCCACATAGCTCATCTCTCCTTATACCTGCCATGGCCAAGGGCCTCGGCCCCATTCCCATTTATTTTCACCGCCTGGACTGTTTCCAAATCCCAATAATGGACCATATTTAGGCTCAAAAACCGATTTCAGTTGTTGGGAGTATTCATGAAATTGATTGAATTGCTGTAAAGCCTGCTGGTCGTTAGGATGTGTATCCAAATAAAGAGTCAACTCGACAAGTACGAAATCGGCAGCCTGGATTTGTTCAAGCAACTGATAATATTCATCATCCAGTTTCTTATTCATTTACGTCTCCCTTTCCCGATATGGATTATCATAAAAATCATAAAAGAATTTCCAAAGTGTACCGTATTTCAAAGCTTCTTCCGGTGTGAACTGCTCCATATTGGGCGGTTGAAAATTAATATACAAATTAGGAGGTGTCCTGTAATACTTTCTCCCAATAGGCGGACACGGATCGAATTTACTATGGAAAGGTTTATATGACTTAACTAGGGTAAAAGTCTTTTCGCGAGTCACAAAAAATACCTCCTTTGTAAAGATATAGCCTTTAATTTTTATGCCTCGGTAATGCATAATATGACTGCTCTGGCCTGGAATGGGAGTTATATGGAAAAATATGTTTTTTCAGAATATTATAAAATCTTGTTATAGTCCCGTTATCTTACTGTGATGTTTGTCATCTATTCTTTATCTGTTTGTTCTTTGTATAGAAAAAAACTATGTTAAGATTTAACTCGTAGCTTATAAAGCAGCTCACAAGGAGGTAACAACATATGAAAAAATCAATCTTATCGTTAGCGGCAGCGGCTGCTATATCCGGTGCATTCACAATTCCGGTACAAGCAGAAGATGTCAAAGTGAAAGATGGAGACACATTATGGGGGATATCTCAAACATATAAAGTATCAGTAGAAGATATTAAGTCTTGGAACGATTTGTCTTCAGACGCGATTTATGCCGGAGAAACCATACATATTTCTCAAGAAGAGCATTATAAAGTAAAGTCAGGGGACACATTATCGGGAATTGCACACAAATATGATGTAGGGGTAAATGATATTAAATCTTGGAACGGTTTAAGTTCAGATACAATCCATCCTGGTCAAGAAATTGTCATTAAACCGGCAGCTAACAAAGTCGAAGCTGCAAGTGTAGGGCCTGTACAGAAATCAGAGCAAGCTGCACAAGCAGAGCAATCCGAACCAGCAGAACAATCTAAGCCAGCAGAACAAACAAAGCCGGTTGAACAATCGGAACCAGTTGAACAATCGGAACCAGCAGATTCAAACAATGAATCCCAAGATCAAGCAGAATCTGGAAAAGAGATTACTGTTAGTGCAACCGCCTATACGGCTGATTGTCAAGGCTGCAGCGGAACAACAGCAACAGGAGTGGACTTGAAAGCTAATCCTGATGCAAAGGTGATTGCTGTGGACCCATCAGTCATTCCGCTAGGATCAAAGGTTTATGTTGAAGGTTATGGCTACGCAACGGCAGCCGATACAGGCAGTGCCATCAAAGGGAATAGAGTGGACATATTTGTTCCAAACGAACAGGATGCCGTGAATTGGGGCGTTAAAGACGTTAAAGTGCAAATCCTGAATTAATTTAACCATACAAAACATGTTTATATATTGAAAAAGCAGACACAGTTATATTGTGTCTGCTCAGTTTGTAGACAAAAGGGGTTCGGAATTAAAAAATTCTGAACCCC
>NZ_JVPL01000054.1:0-63674 GCF_001054655.1 Bacillus sp. 220_BSPC | reverse complement strand
GGGTTCAGAATTTTTTAATTCCGAACCCCTTTTGTCTACAAACTGAGCCCCTCTCCCACTTAGCGGAAGAGGGGCTTTTTGACCCCTTAGAATCTTAATGTACACTTCCCTTCCCTTTCGTTTTATTTCACTTCCATTCATGAAAAACCGTATAATTCACCAAGTTTCATTAACACTAATGATATAAGTTATTTTCATTGACTTTTTTCCTTTTCTTGTATAGTATCACAGAGTATCAATCCCTATCAGATTACTAGGAGGTTTACCCAAATGAAAAAAATGGTTGCACTTTTATCGCTATTGTTAGCTTTCACGGTTGTACTTACCGCTTGTGGTACCGATACAAAAAATGAGGCAAACGATACCGGCAATAAATCTTCTTCACAAGAAAGTCTATATGATAAAGTCAAAAAAGATAGCGTATTAACTGTTGGAACAGAAGGTACATATCCTCCTTTCACATTCCACGATGATTCAGATAAACTTACGGGGTTTGATGTTGAAATTGCTAAAGAAGTGGCAAAACGCCTTGGAGTGAAAGCTGAATTCAAGGAAACACAATGGGACGGCATGTTTGCAGGCTTGGATGCAAAACGATTTGATATGATCGCAAACCAAGTGGGCATCGATGAAGACCGTCAAAAGAAATATGATTTCTCTGACCCATATATTCAATCAGGAGCCGTATTGCTTGTACACAAAGATAATTCGGATATTAAATCCTTCGATGATTTGAAAGGCAAGACCTCTGCACAATCTTTAACGAGTAACTACAATGATCTAGCCAAATCACATGGGGCTGAAGTTACAGGTATTGAAGGATTTTCACAATCCGTACAGCTTATTGGTTCTAAACGTGTAGATGCGACGATCAATGACAAATTATCTTACCTTGATTATAAAAAACAACATCCGGATGCACCTATCAAAGTGGCTGATGAGGAAGAAACCGGAGTCGCAAGTGGTTTAATGTTCAGAAAAGACAGCGGCAAATTAGTGGAAGAAGTAAACAAAGCACTTAAAGCAATGAAAGACGACGGCACTTACGCGAAGATCTCGGATAAATGGTTTGGTGAAGATGTTTCTCCTAAGTAATATTTTCACCGACCCCGAGCGTATGAACCAGCTTGTTTCCATCGCTCAAACCTCCCTCTATCCGATGATAGAGGGAGCTATTCAATATACGATTCCACTAACATTGATCACATTCGTTCTCGGCCTTATTCTTGCTGTACTCACAGCATTGGCTAGATTATCTTCCATTAGAATTCTTCAAATAATTGCGCGTGTATATGTGTCAATCATCCGCGGGACACCTTTACTTGTGCAATTATTTATCATTTTCTATGGACTTCCAAATTTAGGTGTAACCATCAATCCTTTCATATCGGCTATTATAGGATTCTCTTTAAATGTAGGAGCATACGCTTCGGAAATTATACGAGCAGCCATTTTATCGATACCAAAAGGGCAATGGGAAGCAGGCTATTCAATCGGGATGACATATACCCAAGCGTTAAAGCGCATCATTTTACCGCAAGCAGCGCGGGTATCCATTCCCCCATTATCCAATACGTTCATTAGCCTTTTAAAAGATACATCGCTTGCATCACTCATTCTTGTAACGGAATTATTCCGTAAAGCTCAAGAAATCGCTGCAAAAAACTATGAATTTTTACTGCTTTACATGGAAGCAGCTGCTTTATATTGGATTTTGTGTACGATTCTATCTTTCATTCAAGGAAGTTTAGAGGAGAGACTTAATCGTTATGTAGCAAAATAAGAACCGCAGTAGTTAAAGGAGATTTTAAAATGATCAACATTAAGAATCTTCATAAATCGTTTGGTGACCTTGAAGTATTAAAGGGCATCGATTTGGAAGTGGAGCAAGGCAAAGTCATTGTATTGATCGGTCCTTCCGGTTCAGGAAAAACAACCTTTCTTCGGTGTTTGAATCTCCTTGAGGTGCCTACGGACGGCACGATTGAAATCGATGAAACGGTAATGGACTTCAAAAAAACCGTTAGAAAAAATTCGATTACATCTTTTCGCAGTTTAACAGGGATGGTTTTCCAAAGCTATAACCTTTTCCCCCACAAAACAGCATTGGAAAATGTAATGGAAGGCCCCATCATTGTAAAAAACATAGCCAAACAACAAGCGAAAGAAACGGCTGCTGCCCTGCTTACAAAGGTGGGCTTAGGTGAAAAAATCGATTTTTATCCGTTTCAATTGTCCGGCGGTCAGCAGCAACGGGTCGGAATTGCAAGGGCCCTGGCCATGGAGCCTAAGGTCATGTTATTCGATGAACCCACTTCCGCTTTGGATCCCGAACTAGTGGGAGACGTCCTGCAGGTCATGAAAGACCTGGCGAAAGATGAAGGCATGACAATGATCGTGGTAACCCATGAAATGCGTTTCGCCCGCGAAGTCGCCGATGAAGTCATTTTCATGGATGAAGGAAAAATAATGGAGCGGGGAACACCCGAGCAGATTTTCACAAACCCTAAAGAAGCGCGCACACGAAAATTCCTCAATATGATTCAATAAAAAAACGGTGCTATTTTAGCACCGCTCGCAACTCCCCCCCATTTTTAGAAATGGGGGGTTTTGCCCATCATTATATCAATGCGATGCTTGGACCTGTTTAGTCTGTGCCCGTGCATGGTATAGCTGAAAAAGAAATAAAGCAAAAACGGAAAGGATGGCACCCGATATAAATGGTAAATCAATCGAAATCGAAAATAACCAACCGCCGATCGGAGGACCCGCAATCCTGCCGAACGAGTCGAAGGAAGATAGCAATCCCGTGACACTGCCATGGCCCGACATGGAACTTTTGGTAAGCAGTGCTGAAATGGCAGGCCGGATGAACCCATTACCCACTCCGAAAATTGTCAGGAAGACCGCCGATGTCCAGAACCCGGTAGAAAACAGGATGAGAATGAAACCAACTGCCGAGACGATGATTCCCATTCGAATGACCGCGCCTTCCCCATATTTCTTTGTCATCCTGCCCACTAATCCACCTTGAACGATCGCACTCCCAAACCCCATGATCATAAAGATATAGCCTAATTGCACAAGACTAATATCAGCCTTTTTGGCTGCAAAATAGGCGAAAGTCGTTTCTAGTCCTGCCATTGAAAGGGTGACGATCATTTGCAGAAAGAACATGGTTTTAAGAGGCCCTCTAAAGGCTTTCCACATGGACTCTTTATTTTTTGACTGTTGGGCCCTCTTCTCTACTGTATGTGATTCCTTCAGTACCGCAATCACTAAGAATAAAGTAATCAAAGAGGATATTCCAGCAATGTAAAACGGCAAGTTCAAACTTGATTTGGAGAATACCCCGCCAATCGCCGGTCCAAAGATGAATCCAAGCCCTGTGGCGGCCCCGATGATTCCCATCCCTTTTCCCCGATCTTCCGGCGTCGTGATGTCAGCGACATACGCCATTGCGGTTGGCATGTTTGCCGATGACAAAATCCCGCCAATGATTCTCGCTACAAATAATACCCATAGGGAATCTGCCGAAGCCTGGATGAAAAACGAAAGGGCCAGTCCAGCAATCCCGATAATCATGACAGGCTTACGCCCTATCCTGTCAGATATACGTCCCCATATCGGGGCAAAAAATAATTGCATCAGTGAATAAACAGCCATTAAAAGGCCAAGCTCTGTAGGACTGCCACCAACCTTTTCTGCAAGGAATGGAATGACGGGAATGATGATCCCAAATCCGACCATGACTAAAAACATCACTAAAAAAAGTACGGGTAACACCTTTTTTGTTTCCATTATATTTTTCTCCTTTTATTCTTCCACATTCGCTACGTACTTTGGATCGAGTTCCTAAAATCCCATTACTTAGCATAATCTACCTGGCAATTCTTTAAACAGTTTATCATACAACCTTTACCAAATCAGTATGAAGCACGATCTTCTTTCGGAAACTCCCTTAAATAAATAAGAACCAGGCATCAATATCCTCAACTCTACAGTCATTTCTCATGTAATGGCATTTCGTTATTTTCACTGTGTTTCGTGAAATCAATGGCATGAGTTCGTTAAAAATCTTTTCCTCCCCTTATTTTTTCTTAAGGGGTACTCTATACTGTAGGGTATGATTGATGTTTAGGAGGTAGAAGAATGTCTAATGATCAGTGGATTTTAATTATTGACGATGAAGAAGATTTGGCACGTCTCATGGAGACAGTTTTACATAAAGAAGGTATCCCCAATATTATTACGGCGGGGACAATTGCGGATGGGTGGGCAAAGTTTCAGAAGTTCGATCCATCACTAGTCTTGCTGGATATCATGCTGCCAGATGGTGAAGGCTATGATTTATGCAAGCAAATTCGTGAAGTGTCGAATGTGGCCATTTTATTTTTGTCGGCAAAGGATGAGGAAATTGATAAGCTTTTAGGGTTGGCAATTGGAGGGGATGATTATATTACCAAACCATTCAGTCCGAAAGAAGTTGCCTATCGAGTAAAGGCGCAGCTTAGGCGGGCGGGCTATACAGAGGAAAAAACTTCACCTAAAAAATTGCAAATTGGCCCATTTGAGCTTAGTTCAAATGAAAATGAAGTGAAAAAGGATGGCGAAACCCTTGAGCTCACAGCTAAAGAAATCGGTCTGATGAGTTGTTTTATGCATCATCCGAATCAGATTTTGAGCAAGGAAACTTTGTTTGAACATGTGTGGGGCGATGATTTCTTTGGCTCTGATAATACAGTGATGGTCCATATTCGCCGTTTACGCGAAAAAATCGAAGCAGATCCTTCAAAGCCATCTTTCCTAATAACCGTTAAAGGGCTTGGTTATAAATTACAGACCAAGGGTGAAACAAGATGAAGTGGAAATTGACACGGCGCTTTTTAGGATCCGTTGTGACAATTGTTGTAATCGTAGGAATCGTAAATACCATTTTACTTTTATGCTTACTCTTTGTTCATTTCGACACGGAAGAGGAATCTGCGGAGAACTTTAGCCGATCTTTTTCACAATATGTAGAACTAATAGATGACAAACCAATGGTAAATGAAGAAGGACTGGAAAAACTGCGGAACACGAACGCCTGGATACAATTTTTGAATGATAAGGGTGAACAAGTAGCAGCCTATTACACACCTCAAAAATTGCAAACCGTATATTCTCCGGTTGAAATCGTCCAAATGTATAAGTATAAAGAAATTGATGCAGAGACGACTGTTTTTGCCGGCGAAGCTCATGATTTCAGCTATTTTGTAGGGGTTAAAGATCGAGGAATAGGCCGATATGTACTGTCCTATAATTATGTTCACATTTTAAAGTACTTCAACATCATACTTTTACTGTTTTTAACGGTGGATATTATTATTGCCCTAGTCATTGGACTATTATTTGGTAAAAGATTAACGACACCACTTAACACTTTAATAGAAGGAATTCAGCAGCTTCGTGAAAGACGTTTTAAAAAGATGAGTATACCAAAAGGCGTCTATGAAGATGTATTTCACAATATGAATGAACTATCGGTAAAGTTAGATCAGTATGAAAAAGAACGTGATCAACTCGACCAAATGCGTGAGGAATGGATTAGCAATGTTTCTCATGACATGAAGACACCACTTGCATCCATCCATGGTTATACAGAATTGATGAAAGACAATGCCACTGAATTAACACCACAAGAATTGTATGAGTTTACATCCATTATTAATAGACAGTCCTTATATATGAAAAATCTGTTGGATGACCTCAATTTAACGATGCGTTTACGCAACCAACGACTTCCTTTGCAATTTGAAGATGTTGATATCGTTGGGTTTATAAGAGAAATGACGATAGAGCTCTTAAATGATTCACAATTTGGTGATCGACAGGTCGAATTTGAGGCAAATGTGGATAAAGCAATACATAAAGTTGATAAAAATTTACTGAAACGGGCAATTTTTAACTTTATCTACAATGCGCTCGTACATAATGATGAAAATGTCGTCGTGAAAATACAAATTGATGATATTCATCTACAATCAGAACATCATGCCCAAATTACCATTGCCGATAATGGCCGCGGTATTCCCTCCAAAGATTTGGATCAGGTTTTTGAACGCTACTATCGAGGTACGAATACTGCCAGTACACATGGGACCGGCTTAGGAATGGCCATTGCAAGGGACATCATTCTGGCTCATAAAGGTAAACTGGATTTGACTAGCATTGAAAATAAGGGAACAACCATCACGATACTTATATAATTTATTTTTTCTACAGAGAAAGGGCTGTCCATAACTTACAGACAGCCCTTCTTTCCTATTTAATTTGGTTGTGCCTTTTTTGGAATATCTTCAAATTTCACTTCATCATATGACGAAACTTCATCACCATTTTTCACGTACATCTTTAAGTAAGCATCTTTTCGAAGATTTTTTTGTGCCGTGAATTCAAGCGGTATCGTTTCACCATCTGCATTTTTGGCGTCAAGTTCATAAGAATAGGAAGTCATCACTGTACCATCATCCAGTTTGGTTTCATGCTGCACCCCATCCTCTGTAATTTGCAAATAATAATTATCGGCATTCATGCGATTAAAGTCAATTTTAGTAAGCGCGAATACTCCTGCCGCTCCAAGTATGAACAATATGACAACTACCATAAAAAATTTCTTCATTTAGATCATCCTTCTGTTTTATTATTTTGTGTGATAATACGATTATAAGAAGCTACCGTTAAGATATAATACAGACCGTAAATAATCGTATAAGCGATCATCCAGATCAATACAGGTTTTGCCAAATTCATCATCAATAACCCCGAGAAGGCTTTTAACGCAACCGCACTGTGCAATAGCCCGACTGCCAGCGGGACGAAAAAGATTACAAACACTTGGGATGCAATGGATTTCCGCATTTCTTTTGCGTTAACGCCCATTTTATGAAGCATATTGTATTGTGATTTATCTTCCTCAGCTTCCGTTAGAACTTTAAAGTAAATGATACTGCCTGTTGCCGCTAAAAAAACCAGACCAAGAAAACTGCCGATAAAGAGCAATGATCCTACACTTTCAATGCTTGCTTGAAAATCTTGAGGCGCACTGGAAAATAGAGCTTCTTCAGGTATTTGTCTTGATATTTTTTCAGATAAATCCACGGAGGCTTGATCAACACCGATAGCACGATAGTTCAGGGCTTCCCCTTCTTTTTGTAATGATTTAAATTGATCATTCGATACAACCACTGCAATGCCTGCTGTTTTGGCATTTAAAACCGTTTGTGTTTTAAAGCTTTGGAATGTTATCGCCGTGCTGTTTTCTGTCCTTATCGTCTTGTCCTTGTATTCAGGTGAGAATCTTTTGTCATATCCAATATCTAAAATGACTGCTTTGCCATGATTCACATGCAGTGCTTCCTTACCTTGTACATCTGCCAATTTGTTATATGTTCTTTCATCGATTACCGTGTAAATCCTTTTATCCGAGTTATCGAATGCTGATTCCTCGCTAAGTTCTTTCGTATTAAATGTAATGGATAGCGCTTCAACATTTTCATCATACTTTGTATCTGGCAAAATGGCGGTGACTTGATGATCGCTTTTTACATCCGTTTGCTGATACATGAAGGTATTCGGATCAACGGTCATAACTTGGTCATTCGCGTTATAATAAAGACCATAAACCGCACCGCCAGCCGTTACCGTTGTAGCACTTAACACCGCAATTACGGTCAATGTCCTTGCATTCCCCCGAATGCGATAAAGCAATTGCGAGACCGTCATCAGATGCAGGCCTTTCCATAGCCATTTTTCATTTTTCTTGATCACGGCTAACACAAAGCCTGTCACGCTATGAAACAATAAAAATGTACCGGCAATAACAGTTGTCAAAATAATGAGTGCCGTCATCAAAAAGCCAATCTTTTCCCACACTTTAGAAGTAAAAAGATCTTGCATCGCCAACCAATATCCGATGACAATCAGGAAAATTCCCAGAAAGGCTACAATCATAGATGGCTTCGGAGCCGCTTCCCCCTTTTTCGATGCATGGAAAAGATCAATTAGTTTAAATTGGTAAATTAAACGATAGCCCTGGAATGATGTCACCAAGAAAATAATAAGAAATACGATAGAGGTGTTCAAAGCTGCAGATCCCGAAAATGTAAAAGGGGCGATGACATCATAGCCCATTAAATAGATCAAGATCGTCATGAACCCTTTTGAACATAGAAATCCAAGTAAAATCCCCACAACTAATGAAACCAAGCCTAGCAATAGATTTTCAAAGAAGAGCATTAAGCCAATCTGGCGATTACGTACGCCAAGCAATGCATATAATGCCACTTCTTTTTTACGTTTTTTCATGAAAAATGAATTGGAATAGGCAATAAAAATGGCAACGAAAAAAATCAGGATGACGGCCGCACCACTCATTAATGAACCTAATTTCTGTGATGAAGCCGTTTGTTCTGCAACTGCATCACTATACTTCAATGTTACAAATGTGAAGTAGATGATAATGCTAAATACCATGGATGCGATATATATAAAATATTGGGAAAGGTTCCGGGCAATATTTTTTCTCGCCAGACTAAATAACGTCATCTACCTCACCTCCAATTGTTGCAAGGACATCCATGATTTCTTGGAAGAAAGCTTTACGTGATTGGTCACGACGATAAATTTCTGTTGAAAGCGTACCATCCTTGATGAAAATGATCCGCCGGCAGAAGCTTGCGGCATATGCATCATGTGTCACCATCATGATGGTGGAATTATTATTTTCATTTAGTTCACTTAAGCTTTCCAGCAGACCTGTTGCCGATTTTGAATCAAGTGCACCTGTTGGCTCATCTGCCAGGATCAATGCCGGCTCTGTCACAAGCGCTCTGGCTGCAGCTGTTCTTTGCTTTTGCCCACCGGAGATTTGGTATGGATATTTAGCTAATAAATCTTCAATTCCAAATACTTTAGCAATACGATTCACCAATGCAGTAATTTCTTTCGCTGGAATTTTCGCAATCGCCAGTGGCAATAATATATTTTCCTTCACAGTCAATGAGTCTAGCAAATTGTAGTCCTGGAAGATGAAACCAAGATTTTCACGTCTGAAATCCGTTAAGTCCGCCCCTTTCATATCGTGAATGCTCGTATTATTCATATAAATTTTCCCTTCAGTCGGCGAGTCAATAGTTGCCAACATATTGAGCAACGTCGATTTCCCCGCTCCAGAAGGTCCCATGATTCCTACAAACTCCCCTTCATGAATATCAAAAGATATATTTTCCAGCGCTGTATAGGCAGCGTTTGATTTACCATACGTTTTTTTTATCTTTTCCACTTTTAATAATGGTTCCATTTGTTTCACCTCTTCAGTATTGTTGATACATTTACTTTACATGCTCATTCTTACAACATCTTTGTGCCAACCTTACAGCAAGCTTAAATCCATAAAAAAACGCCCCCCATTTAAATGGAAAGGCGTTTTTATATTTTTTAAAAAGTAAAAGTATTTAACTTTGCTTCAGAAGCCTGCGGTCGATAACAAAATTACCAAATGGAATGAATGAAACGATGAAAATCATTGCCATTTTTAAAAAGGACCATTTTGATATGATGCTCACATATAGTAATAAAAGCCCAAACACGACAAACAAGAAACCATGGATGCTGCCTAAAATGAGTGTTGCTTCCCCAATATCCAATATGTACTTAATGGGCATACCAATGGCAAGCAATAGAACATATGAGATTCCCTCAATTATTGTAATAAACCGAAACCATCCAATAGCTGTCGAAAACATTCGCTCATCCCCTTATTCATTATACAAGTACGGCACACAAATCCAGCTTCCTGTCCCAATCCAAAATCTGTTACTCTATCATATTATATTACGTTGGCACCCACTAATAAATAGTACCAGGTTTTCCTAAAAGTAGAACAACAAAAGAAGCCCAATCCAAGGATTGGGCCTGTCAATAACGTAAGGTTGAAATTCACTTAAAAACGCTCAATTCCGAAACCAATTCGCTCCCTCATCCATGTGCACGAAGGGAATATCCGTATCAATTACACCGTTGATTCGTTCTAATTTAACATCTTCCCCTTCAAGCCATTTCGCAAAATCTATGGAAGTCGGCTCCTGGTTCCCTCCCAAGGCAATCCAAGCTTTCATCTCTTTAGGTAAATAAGCGGATGTATGAATCGTTCCCGCCCAGCTGCTATATAAATCCGAAAAGACACCTTGATTGGTATCATTAAACAACCGATAAGCATCGTAGGCAGATTCAAGTTTCCCTTCATGATCTTGGATGATCTCCAATCGGCGTTTCGAATCGATAAGATGGTTACGGTTTTCATTTTTCATGATTTCAAAGTGATTCGTACAGGCATTTGACGTGCGCACTTCTACATTTCTTGGGGAGGTTTCCACAATATAGGTACTTCCGCTTTTATCATAGACGACGTAAGTGAAAGAATGACGATGCGGGATTTCCTTCAGCATCGCCACAGCTTCCTGAACGTCCGCACAAGATTCAACGATCAGTCTGCCAATCATGCAGCAGATGAAACCATCACCAGGGTTCTTGCGATTCATGAAGTTATAGCCTATCACCAACCCTTTTTCGTTCATTCCATCCATCCGGCCAGTCCCTCGCTGACTAGGGCCGATGCTTGAATACCCTTGATCGGTTGGCTGGAATAAGACATAGCGTCCTTCATAAGTCTTAGGGTGGTAATCATAATTACGAATGAGATAATCATTGCCTGTCATGATCGAACAGCCCGACCGGACATAATCCAATCGGTATCCACCGAACTCTTGCAGCACGCGATCCATTGGCCATTTCAACGCTTCTTGCAACCCCAGTAATTCTTCCCAAACCCCAGGAGCGAATTGTGTAATGGCTCTCTTGACCTCTTCTTCTTCAACCGTAAACCGCGGCTGCCTGATCTTCCACTGATCTTCACGGTTTTTTACCGTTAGTGAATCTTTTAATTCCTCCCCTTGCATGTATCCAAACTCATAATGTGTACCCCGAAATTGTATGACATCACTATATATTTGCTTCACGGCTTATCCCTCATTTACAATAGTTGCTTTTCAAATTAAGGATACTTGAAGTATTGTTGAAAATAAAGAAGATAAGCCTTTAAAATTCATGAAACAACTCACCACCCCGTACCTCCCTCATAATCTGTAACTAGGCACATTTATGAGGGGGACGGATCATGGAGATGGAATTAACGGCACTCCATTGGATTTATGTTGTTTTTATTGCATTGATAATCGGGTTTATGGTAAAACGTCGTGATACTACCCTCATCTGCATAATTGGCATTTTCCTTTTGGCTTTAGTGGCTACAGGCAGTTTAGCCTCTTCCATAAGCGGGATATTCAACAGCTTCATTTTCGCAATAACGGAATTAATGTCCACGATTTTAATCATTTCCATCATCGTTGCCATGAGTACGGTTTTAACGAAGTCGGGCATTAATGATGTCATGATTGCACCATTTGCGAAATTCATTAAGAACCCTACACTTGCTTTTTGGGTAATCGGCATCGTCATGATGGTGATATCCTGGTTTTTCTGGCCATCACCTGCCGTTGCCTTACTTGGGGCTGTTCTGCTCCCCGTAGCCTTACGGGCTGGTTTACCTGCACTCGGCGTGGCGATGGCGATGAACCTTTTTGGTCACGGAATCGCATTATCAGGGGATTTCATCATTCAGGCTGCCCCTAAACTAACAGGCGATGCGGCTTCCATACCAGTCGGTGATGTCATCGCTGCGAGCATACCCCTTGTCATTACAATGGGGGTTGTCACCACCCTCTCCGCCTTTATCCTTTTAAAGCGGGATATGAAGCTTGGAAGAATCAAGGCGGATAATGAGGGATTTGTCCAAGATCCAACAATGAGTGAAGGTCTGCTCACACTGGGACAAAAGAAGTTTTTTGCCGTTTTCATTCCGATCGCCTTTCTGTTGGATGTTGTGGCATTGTCGATTTTGAAGTTGCAAGGCGGAGATGCAACCGCGTTAGTTGGCGGTACAGCGGTTTTCATTTTGCTGGTTTTATCCCTTGCCGCACATAAACAGCAAGGGCTTGAAAAATCAACGGCCTATTTGATTCAGGGTTTTCAATTTGGCTTCAAAGTATTCGGACCCGTCATTCCGATCGCCGCATTCTTCTATTTAGGTGATTCTGGATTCAATCAGATCATCGGTGACTACTTACCGAAAACATCCCTCGGCATCGTCAATGACCTCGGTGCCGCATTGGCGGCCTCCGTTCCTTTAACGAAAGAAATAGCCGCCGTCACATTAACCGGCATCGGTGCCATCACCGGCTTGGATGGATCGGGCTTCTCAGGCATTTCTTTAGCGGGATCTGTCGCTAAACTCTTTGGCACGGCAATCGGAGGCGGAACCGCCACCTTGACTGCACTTGGGCAAATAACCGCGATTTGGGTTGGCGGAGGTACCCTGATTCCATGGGCACTGATCCCGGCAGCTGCCATATGTAATGTCAGTCCCTTTGAACTTGCCCGCCGGAATCTGCTTCCGGTAACCATTGGTTTAGCAGTGACTACAATAGTAGCGATGTTTCTCATTTAATCGATTTGTGTGGAATCTAAAACACGGAACGGATCTCCATTTCCGTTCCATTTTTAAAAGAAGGTTCGATTGGTTTTTACTTTTTTATAAGGATGGACCCATCATTGATTGAAGAAATCAGCGACATTCCTGCCGAATAACTGGCTAGCCGGGACCCCACAGGCGCTTCCGTCGAGGAGGCTTAGCAGACAGTCGGCCGTATGGGAGTGGATTTCTGAAAGCAACTGGTGCTTTTTAAATTTGTCTACAGTAAAAAGGACTGAAATAAATCAGTCCTTTTTTAGATGAAGATTGGGTTTCATTGGTATCCAAACGGATGCTTACATTAGAGCAAGTTTTGGTCAAGTCAGACAGTCCGCTCTCTTAAATCAAGACTCCACAACGACTATTGAGTACATACTCTTGAATGATTTTTAAAACGATATCCTGGTTTTGCTTTATATAGAAATGATCACCCTTTAATATATGCAATCCTTCAATATGTTCAATGTATTCATTCCAGCTTTCGATACTTTCCTTCGTCACTGTATCATTCGATCCCAATAGCAAAACGGCCTTGTTTCCCACCTTTTTCTCGCGTTTTTTTTCATGGTGATAGTTGGCTAATACATTCAAGTCGGACTGGATTATCGGAAGGAATATATTCATGAAATCTTCCGTTTCCAGGAGTTCCTTGTTTGTTCCCCCGATTTTTTCAAGCGATTGTTTTAAATGTTTTGTATTAGAGCAATCGATTTGATCTACTTTATATTTTGGGGACGACTTACTTGAAATGAATAAATGTTCAACTTTATTATCATCTCTCTCTTCTAATTTTGCCGCAATTTCATAGGCTACGATCGCACCCATGCTATGTCCAAACAAAGAGATGTTTTCCAGTGAATTCATTTGATGTTTCGTTTCCATTTCCTTCAATAATATATCCGTCAAATCCGTCATATTTTCACATAATGGTTCACTATATTTACTTCCATGTCCAGGGTATTCCAGCGGGATTACCTCTATCACATCATCATCAAATTTCCATTCTCTATAAAAAGATGAACTTCCCCCAGCATAAGGGAAACAAAAAAGTGTTTTCTTCAGTCCTTTCATCCCCCTTCTCTTATGATCCATTATTTCAACATGTACTTCATAAAGCTTTCAACATACCTTGAATCGATTTCCGGCATTTTCATTGATAGCAGTTCCATTTCCTTCTTGGTTTTTGATTGCAGGATTTCCGACTCTTTTAATTTTGTTGATTCATCTATTAACTGGGACAAAGCACTTAATGAATGAATCTCGTTAGATTGTGTCTTTTCTTTTAAAGATTGTAACCACTCTTCCAAATCCATATTGGAGTAAGGTATTTCATTCTTTTCGAAGAACGAGGTCACGAATTCACTTGAAACTCTCTGATCATTGAACATATGATAGATTCCGAGCTTCTGATTCTCTTTCAATCTTGATATTTTGTAAATAAACTCACTTACAAAATCGACTGGCATCAATTCAAAATGAATTTCCTCTTTAAATGGCAATATCCTTTGTTCAATAAATGATTCAAAAACCTTGTACAACATATCCTTCTCGTTCCAAACCCCATTTGAATTAGATGAAATCCTGCCTAATCGGAAAATATCGATTGTCAGTCCGAGTTCCCTTGCTTGAAGAAGCAATTTCTCGGCAACCCATTTGGACTGACTGTATCCGATCATTAAATCGGGGGAATAAACCAATTCGTCTTCCTCGTCCCATTTCCTTTCTCCGGTCAAGACAGAAAGCGTTGATGCATAATAAATGTTTTTCCGATTGCATGATGAAGCAAAATTAATGACTTCCACTACACCATCCACATTCGATATTTTTGATTTGCTATACGGCTCGAAGAAATTCGTTTCAGCACCGACATGATACACATGAGAAACATCATTGCTTAATTTCTCATATGTCACATCATCCAGACCGAATTGATGTTTACTAAGATCCCCTTCAATTACAACGATTCGACTTACGAATTCATCCTGCCAAAGACCATATTTCATTAAAGTATCTTTCAATCTATTTCTTGAAGGAAATCTAACCAAACAATAGATTTTGACATCTTCCAATTCCAGTAATAATTTGTTTAATAGATGTGCTCCCAAAAAACCTGTTCCACCTGTAATCATCATATTTTTTTCAATTTGAACTGGTTTAGCGGATATTTCCCTTATTTTCTCCATTAATTCTCGATTGAGCATGGAATCCTTCTCCATCATTGCTTCCATGCTGCAAGAATAATCGACTTCAAGTGCCTCAACAAATTTATTCACTGTATTATTTTCCAATAAGATTTGTAAAGTGGCGTCAGGAAGTACAGTTTCCTTCATTACATAGACCAGTTTGGTAGCTAAAATGGAATGGCCTCCATGTTCAAAGAAGTTGTCGTCCAATCCTAGACTTTGATTTCCCAATACATTTCTCCAAATCTCCAAAACTTCTTTTTTCTTTCCAGTTTCCTGATTGGCTAAGGAAGTTTTATTTTGCACGATCTCCATTTCCAATAATTTCTCTTTATCGACTTTGCCGTTGGCATTTAGCGGGAAATCATCCACTCTGACAAAAAAGTGGGGAATCATATATTTCGGCAATTCATTGTTCAGATAATCTTTAATATCCTTTTCAGCGTTTTCCGCTTTTTCATCTTCATGTTTGTAATAAGCGATCACATAATTTTCATCATTGATGTTTTTAACAGCAACTACTGAACTTTCAACCTTCATGTATTGATCAAGCTTGTCTTGAATTTCATTCAGTTCAATTCTAAAACCGCGAATTTTCACTTGACTGTCTTTTCGACCTTTATACAGGATCTCACCATTTTGTAACCGGATGCCATGATCACCTGTTTTATACCACTTCATCTGATTCAAATCATCCATGATCAAAGCTTGTTCCGTTAATTGCGGCTGATTTAAATAGCCTCTCATGACCCCTTGACCGCCAATGTAGATTTCGCCTATTTCCCCATCTGCTACCTCGACTAGTCCTTCAGATAAAATCTTGATTTCTACATTGCTCAATGGTTTTCCAATGGGAATAACATCTGCATCTTTGTCTTCGACCTCATGACAAATGGCAAAAGTTGTGCATTCAGTTGGTCCATACCCATTAATCAAGGAGAAGTGACCGATTGTTTGCTTCAATCTTCTCACATGGGAAACCGAGATTTTATCTCCGCCAACCACAATTTTCTTTAATCCTTCAAAAATCATAGGATCCTCATCTACCATTGCATTGAAAAGACCTGTCGTAAAAAAAGCTACATCCACCTTTCCAATGGATATCGCTTCTTTCCAATCATCAAAAGAAGTGAACTCATTCGGCATCAAGAATAAAGTCGCTCCATTCAATAAAGCTCCCCATATCTCAAAGGTTGCGGCGTCAAAACATGGGTTGGAAAATTGAGCCACTCTATTATTTTCGTTTATTTCAAGTATTTCAGAGTTCAATACTAAATTGACTACACTTTTATGCTCTATCATTACACCTTTTGGATTTCCGGTCGTTCCTGATGTATAGATGACATATGCGAGACCATTCTCCGAGGAACGGTTCACGGGAATATGCCCATCCCTGCTTAGTTCATTCATCTCAAATGGAATTGGTTCAATATCCAATTCTCTGAGCTTCCCTCCTTTACCATTAAACGATAAGAAGAACTTCATATCCGTATCTGCAAGCATATATTCCAATCTTTTTAATGGGTAATTTTCGTCGATTGGAACATAGCAACAGCCTGACTTTATTATGGCAAGCATCCCTATGATCAGTTCAATGGACCTTTTGCTTGGAATACCGATCATTGTTTCTTCTTGAATCCCCAGATCAATGATCCTTTTGGCAAGATTATCTGAAAGCATGTCTAATTCTTTATAAGTAATTTGACGTGCATTTTCGCAAAGTGCCGCTTTTGATTGATTATCTTCCACGATTTTTTTAAAAGCTTCAGTTATTGACATCAATTTATTCGTCGTCATGGATTTACTTATCATCGGGCCCCAACTTTCAAGTGATTTATTAATTTTCCAATAGATGGAAGCGTTTCATTTTCTGTTAGTTTTAAGAATATTTCCTGCATGGAATCCATAAAACGTAAAATTTCATTTTCGGAGAATTTACTGTCTTTATAAATGATTTTATAATGCAACTTGGATTGCACTACAGCTGCAGAGAATGTAAGATCAAAATTGGTCGATTCACTTCCGACTGAATTTTCGATCATGATTCGCGAATCCTCTGCCAGTTCTGTGCTCGGATAATTTTCGAATACAAATATATGTTGGAACAATTCCTTATCCCATGGAATTTCAGCGTATCGCTTTATATCCGTAAGTGAACTGAACTCATACTCTCTCATTTGTAATTGCTTGTTTTGAATCGCAGTAAGATAGGATTGCAAATCATCTTCCCAATCGATTTTCAACGAGAATGGCAGAGTATTGATCAATAAGCCTACAGCTGTTTCAATATGCGGAATGCTGAGGTTCCTTCCTGAGCTTGTCACCCCATAGCAAACTGAGTCGCTCTCACTGAGGCACGATAGAACGATGTTCCAAATCCCTTGAACAACGGTATTGATTGTCTTTCTATGCCGCTTGGATAATTCTATTAATCTTTCGGTAAGCTCTTCAGGCAGGCTATATTCAATGACTTTATCCGATGTAAAAGCTTCCTTATCCGTTTTCTTACCTACTAGTGCTTTTACTTGTTCGAAATCCCTCAATTCTTCATTCCAAAAAGCTGCTTCATCCTGTTTATTCATATTCCTGACATGATTCATGACTTGTTTATAGGCAATCTTATGTTCATCACTGTCTTTTACCAAATTGGATGGGTTTCGATAATTATCCAAAAAATGATTAATGACGATTTGCAGGCTCCAGCCATCCATTAAAGCATGATGATGTGTCCATATGAACTTATAGCGATGATCCGATAGCTGGATCAAGGTGATGTTCATGAGCGGACCATTCTCTAAATCCATTTGTCTGTTTTTACTATGCTCTAAAAGATTTTCTATCTTGGATGCCGATTCGTCTTCACTAAACATCGTTAGATCCACATGATTAAACACATAATAAATGTCATTAAGTATGATTTGGTAACGGTCCCCCAATTGATTGCGCCTGAAAACGGATCTAAGAACGTCGTATTTTCTACAGGTTTCATTCCAGGCTTCTTCCAATTCGTCCAAGTCCAGATCACCTATTAAATCAATGGACAGCTGTGAAATATATTCAGGACTTTGAGTTACTTCACTATGGAATAACATCCCTTCTTGAAGTGATGTCACGGGGTAAATCTCTTCAATGTTATTAAACTTTTTAATGAAATGGGTGATCGTACTTCCATCGACTATCTTCTGAGCTTGAAAATCCGTTTCCACAATGGAGTCATTCAAATCTGCGCTTCCACTTAAAATTTTATTTAAGTGTACTTCAACTTCTTTACATATCATTTGGTAGTTTTCATTGTTGCTATCGCCAATTATATTCAGCATGAGTCTATTGTTTACGATGCTGGCGACAAAATTGAGCTTATATGGAAATGTATAGTCCAAATCGATATTGCTGCTATTGGTTTGTTCCATATCACCAGTGTTATTAAATTGACCTAGATAGTTGTAACTCACAAGGCTGTCTGGATAGTTATGATTCCGAGCGAAAATATACCTTAGGATTCCAAAGTCAAACCCTTTGTTTGGCACACTTCTTAATCTGTTTTTTGTATTTCTCAAGGTTGAGCCCAAAGACGGCATTCCTTTAATCCTTACTGGATAAATGGAGGTGAACCACCCTACTGTCCTTGATAGATCAATATCATCTTCAATATCCTCTCTGCCATGACCTTCTAAATCGAGCCAAAATTCATCAATTCCCATTATATTGGAAACTACATGGGCAATAACGGATAATAGAACCTCATCAATCGTCGTTTTATGTTTTCTTAAAGTGTTTTTAATGAGGTTTTGTGTTGGGTCCTCATCCACTTGTATTTTGTACATGTTTTCAAAATCACATGTTTCTCCTAAGCTATGCGTCAGCGGAGAAACTGGAATATTCATTTCCTTTTCCCAATATTGAACGGCATCTTCCGGTAGGCCAGTGTTCTGATACTCGTTCAGTTTCTCGGACCATTGTTTATAAGAAGTCGTTTTTAAAGGCAGTGATGGTTCTTGTCCATTCTTTATCTGTTGATAGCATCTTTCGAAATGATCAAGAAGTATCCTCCACGAAACACCATCAACCACAAGGTGATGAATCACCCAAAAAATCCTTATGTCCTTTTGATCCCTGAATAGAAGGAACTTCATCATGGGGCCATTGTGTATGTTTAAACTTTGTTGGGCGTTTTCTTCCAGCTCCTTAATTACTTTCAGAGTTTTTTCATCTGTAAAACTGGAAACTTGATACTCATGAAAACCGCATGCCGTATCAGCATTTGAAATATTGCCAATATATGAATCACCATGTTTTTCAAATAATGTCCTTAATATGTCGTGGTGATCAATTAATTTCATGATGATTTGTTTATATTGTTCGGTCGCCAATGCATGATCCTTCATCAAAACGACTGACTGATTCCAATGATGGATATTGTCATGATTTTCATTAAAAAACCAAGATTGAATAGGCGTCAACGGTACATAACCTGATATTTTTTCTTGGACCACTTGTTTTTGTTTCAGATCATTTACAACATTCCCTAGCTCACGGACCGTTTGGTATTCAAATAAATCTTTAGGCGTTATAAATAGATCTTTTTCTTTTGCAGCCGAGCATATTTGAATGCTGATGATTGAATCACCGCCACATTCAAAGAAGTTATCTTCCGGTCCTATAGTAGGATCGTTTAATACATCTCTCCATATTGTCAGAAGCTCTGTTTCAGTTTTGGACAGCTCTTGCACATCCGGCACTTTTTTCTTCCTCTCATCCAACTGTTCCGTCCATTTCGGCAGGGATTTCCGATCAACTTTTCCATTCGGCGTCAAAGGGAATTTATCCAGTTGCATAAAATGAGCAGGAATCATGAAAGCAGGCAGTGTTTCTTTCAGTCTTCTTCTGATTGAATCCACCGAAACCTCATCATTCACCGTATAATAAGCAATTAGCCTCTTATTCTCAAATCCATCTTCCATTGCCGTTACATAACTATCTTTGATTTCTGCTAGTTTTCGTAATGAAACATTAACCTCCGATAGTTCAACTCGGTATCCTCTTATTTTCACTTGGTCGTCCGCTCTGCCTATATAAACTAATTCCCCAGCTTTATTATGCTTAACTAAATCCCCGGTTCTGTATACTTTTTCAGCAGGGTTGAATGGATTGGATATGAATCTTTCATTTGTCAGGCTCTCATTATTCAGATATCCCCTCGCTAACCCAATTCCTCCGACATAAAGTTCACCAACCGCTCCTGCCGGCACTAGTTTCCGGTTTTCATCCAGCACAAATGCAACAGTGTTAGTCAGTGGCTTCCCAATTGAAACAACGAATTCATCTGTAGCATCCTCATTCGGGGGAAACATTTTAAAACTTGTACACACCGAATATTCAGTAGGCCCGTAGCCATTGAAAAACGATATATGCTTAAACTTCGAAACGAGCTCAACTGGACATTCAGAGCCTGCAGATCCCAACACTTTAAGCGTGCTCAAATCATTGATTGGCAGTTCCTTCAACACAGCAGGCGGTAAAATAATATGAGAAATTCCTTCACGCTTAATTTGTTCAACAAGTTTACTCATGTCAAATTGATTTTCTTTATCTACGCTTATATGCAGCTCGGCACCGAACAATAGTGTGCTGAAAATCTCTATGACGGATGAATCAAAATTAAACGTAGCGAATTGCAGCACTTTAGCTGTTGTATCTAAACACATCATTTTATTTTGGTTATGAACCAAGTTAATGATTCCTCTATGTTCCAACATGACTCCTTTTGGCCTGCCTGTCGTTCCAGAGGTATAAATGACATATGCTAAGTCTCGTTGATCCGCAATGTGAAGATTCTCTGTCATTAACAAATCCGATTCATTTTCAATATCTTCAAAATATATTATTTTGGATGGGTCAATCAAATCATTCTTTCCGAGTTCTTTGTGACTCAAGCAATAGGAAATGGACGAATCTTCAACCATGTAGCTTAATCGTTCATTAGGATAATGAGGATCCAATGGAACATACGCAGCACCTGCTTTAATTACTGCCAACATCCCTGTCACCATATCAATTGATCGATTCACATAAATTCCGATTCTTTCTTCTTTAGCAATCCCTTTGCTTAGTAAATAGTGTGAAAGCAGATTGCTCTTATCATTCAATTCGCGATATGTAATGGTTTTGGAACCATCAACAATGGCTACCTTATCAGGAAATCGCTCGACAATTTTATGGAAGGCTTGTGGGATTGTGTCATTGATCCCCTCAAAGCGAATCGTTTCTCCCTGCCATTCTTCCAATAATAATTTCTCCTGCTTCTTACTCACGACGGATACCTTGTCAATGGATTGTTCAGGCTGATAAGTAATCTTCCTGATCCACTCCAGGAAATTTTCAGCTAATGATTGAATGGTTTGTTCATTGAAGATCCCTGAATTATACTCGAAGGCGAATAATAGCTTATCTTCATATTCTTCTGCAGCTAAACTCAAATCGAATTTTGCTGCCTTTGATTTTATTACTTCAGGCGTTATCTTTATGTATTCACTTTCCAATGCAGCTTTGGCATTATTTTGTAAAATGAAGACGGTTTGAAATAAAGAAGTGCTTGCTAAATTTCTTTCAGGGTTAATGACTTCAACGATTTTCTCCAATGTCATTTGCTGATGATCATAGATATCGATGATATGGCCTGTATTTCTTTGAAGTATCTCTTCAAATGTTTCCTCATGTCCCAGCTTTAATCTAAAGGGCAGTGTATTGACAAAATAACCTATCGATTTTTCTGTCCCTTCAATCATTCTATTCGCCAAAGGACTTCCAACGATGATATCGTTCTGACCTGTATATTTTGCTAGGAAAGACTGGTACATCGTTAGCAGTGTCATGAATAATGTCGAGTTTTTTTCCAGGGACATCCGCTTTAAACCCTGGAGCTCTTCCCTCGTTAGTTCCACTATAAAACTACTGCCATCGTTGCGATTTTCTTTTGAACGTATCTTATCTAAAGGAAGCTCCAATTTAGGTAATTCCCCAGCTAAGTTTGTTTCCCAAAATAGCGATTCTTCTTTCATGTTATTTTCCAACCAGTTTTTATGCTCTAATGCAAAATCCTTATATTGTTTAAAGTCTTTTCCAAGGATAAGTTCGTTTTCATTCACTTCACTGTCATAAAACGATAACCATTCATCTAAAAATATACTCACTGACCATCCGTCAAAAACGAAATGGTGGGGATTCACAAATAAAACAAAATCCTTTTCACTCAATTTAACAAGTTTCACTGTCAGGAGAGGACCTTTTTCAATTTCAAAGATTTCCGATTGGACATCGTCTTCAATTTGCAGCATACGAGTCTTTTGCTGTTCGGGCTTTAACGCAGAGAGATCGATTTCATCTATTTTAATGTATAAATCTTCCCTGATTTCCTGATAGCCTTTACCAGCGTTTTCACGGACGGTGGTCCTCAAAATCTCATGTCTAGTAACGACATGATTTAAGGCTTTTTCCAGCATTGAAGTATCCACTGCTCCAATCATTTTATATTTCTGAGGGATATTATAATTGGCTGTCTTACCGTTGAGTTTTTCGTTGAACCATAAGGCCTCTTGGTTACTGGATAAAACATGATTTTCTTGTTGCGCTTCTATGTGCTCCATGTCATGATCTGAAATTTCATTAATGATGAAGTCCGTCAACGAATCGATTGTTGAATTTTGAAAAATATCTTTCAAAGTTAGAATTTGATTATATTCTTTGTTTAATTTCGTCAATAATTTCATAGCTAAAATCGAGTGTCCGCCCATTTCAAAAAAATCGGCATCTTTATCGATTTGACTTGTTGATAAGACTTCCAAAAATGTCTTTTCCACGAAAGATGAAACGACCTGCGTTTCATTTCCCGGAGGTGTACTCATTTCCGGAAAGATCTTATGATTTAGCATTTTCAATGTAGGATTTTCAAACAAATCAGCTAATTTCATATTCGCATCAAGTCTTTTATTTATTTTAGACACCATTTTCATGGCTGTTATCGAATGCCCGCCCAATTGAAAGAAATCACCATTAATATCGCTGTTCAAGAAAAACTCTTGCCATATTTCTTTAAGTTCTTGATTAACCGATGTGGATGTGACCGAATGGCCATCAGCTGCTTGATCGTCTTTACTCACATTATTTTTTAGTTTTGAAAAATCAATATCCACATATATTTCATCAATTTGCTGAGCTTCAGTAATTTGATGGGCAACCTGCATGAAGGCTGATTGGATATCATATACTAGCGAACGCTGTAAGAAGCACGTATTAAAATACAATTTGCATGTTATCGTTTCTTTATTATCCTGGGCTTGTAACGATAATGGAAAGCTATGTGACTCTTTTCCGCCTTCGACCTCCCAGTTAATGCTAAAGCCTTCATCTTTCGCTTCCGGATAATTTTCATAAACAAATAAAGTTTGGAAAATCGGATCTTCCTTCTTTAATTTCGTATGCTTTTTGATATCCACTAAAGAAATTTGGGAGTAATCCAGCATATTGTTCAATGTTTCCTGGAATCGTTTCAGTAAATCGGTAACGCTATCTGTATCGTTTATATCAGCTATCATAGGAATCGTATTAATGAGCATCCCAACGATTTCTTCCGATTTGAATAAGTTGTTCGACCTGCCAGAGCTAACGATTCCAAAGACGATTCGATTTTGATTGGACATTTCCTTTAGGACGATTGACCAAATTAACTGCAGCAATACATTAAGCGTTACATGGTTTTTAGCGGCAAACTCTCTTAAAAGCTTACTTTGTGTTTTATCCAGCTCCCAGAAGAGATCATTGTCCTGGTGGTTTTCCTTCACATGTTTCATGACGGGAAATGTGATCGTCGGCTGCTCAATATCCTTTGCAAGCTCTTTCCAAAAACGATTTAAATCTTCCGCATCTGTTTTATTCATATACCGGATAAAATCTCCATATTGCTTGGGCTTTTCAATAAGTCCTTTGGAGTCTTTTCCTACAATTCGGCTGTAAATAACAAAGAGTTCATCGATGACTATGCTGGTACTCCAGCCATCCAAAATTATATGGTGATGAGTCCAAATCAAGATAAACTGATTTTCTTCAATTTTCACTACCTGGAGTTTCATCAAATTGGAGTTATTCACATCCATCTCCTGGGATTCGGAAGTCACTCTTTGAATTTCATTTAATTGTTCATGTTCACTCAACTCTGTCAGATCGATCATTTCCGGTTGATAATCCATTGTATTGAAGACAACCTGAACATTATTTTCAATATTTTTAGAGATGACCTTCATTCTTAATGCCTCATGTCGTTCTACAACCTGACTCCACGCCTCGAACAATGCATTCACTTCAAGAGCGCCCGTTATCCTGATTCGCATTTGAGAAATGTAAAGGTTCTCTGCTGTATTGTTCATTTCCAGTTCATAAAGGATTCCTTCTTGAAGCGGAGTTAATGAGTAGATATTCTGAATAGATTTCTCCAATTTTGCGCCTCCCGATTCCATTATCTTCGTGTCATCCATACCCGCAGACCACAATCATTCTATTAAACCAGTAATCACTTTATTTGTAAGAATTCAATATATGAAACAAATCTTCCTCAGTGAGCATCGCATCCGGGAAATCACTTTCTATTAAAGAACCTTGGTCAAATTCAGTTCCCATGATTTCCATGACAACATCACCAATAGCTTCCATTATTAGATTCATCTTTTCTTCGGCTAATTTTGAAATTATTTTTATGATTAGTTTTCCATCCTGGATAAATGACAGGAAATGCAGTTTTGGTTTATTTTCAAACTCACCAAAGTCCCTGCTATTGGATGATTCAAATTGAGAATCCAATCTTCCTAAGTAATTAAAAGTAACGTAGATATCCGGCTCCTGAATGACCCCAGGTCGTAAATACTTGATGACGCCATAATCAAAACCTTTATTTGGGATTTCCCTTATAGCATTCTTCGTGTTTTTTAAAGTATCGTCAAACGTCCCATCTGAATGCAGCAATATTGGATACATCGCAGTAAACCAGCCAACGGTCCTAGTAACATCGATTGTTTCATCCACCATTTCCCTGCCATGCCCTTCTACTTCCAACCAGAAGTTCTTCACTTCGAAAGATTGTTTCAAACCCTTTGCGATTAATGACAACAATACTTCCTCCACAGTCGCTTTTGATTGCTTTGATAATTGCTGGATCAAGAATTCAGTTTCTTCCTCACTGAATGATTTCTCCATCGTTCTTTCTTCTTTAGCTATAAAGTCTTCCGCTATCTTAAAATCCGTTATTTCACTTTTTGTTTTTTGTTCCCAATAACGGAGTGTTTCAGGGTCCATCAACGATTCATTGTATTTCTTCAAGAAGTTTGACCAGTCTTTGAATGATGACGTTTTATGAGCAAGCCTTCCTGTTTGATTGTTTAATGCCTGATCATGGAGAGTATTGAAATCCTCAAGTAAAATCCTCCAGGAAACGGCATCAATCAATAAATGATGGATTACCCAAAAGAAGCGATACTTGTTCGGTTGTTCTTTTAAAACAAGTATTTTCATGATCGGTCCATTACTTATGTCCAATGAACCTTGAGCCTTACTTTCCCATTCATCTCTCACCCATATTCGCGTTTCCTCATCCAAATGATGTATATCCTTATAGACTAACTCCCATGTTTTGTGTTCGGAGTCTATATTCCCGATATATTTATTGTCACGTTTTTCAAATAGGGTTAACAATCCATCATGATGTTCCACGATATGTGATAGGATTTTTTCAATATCCTCCATTTGAGCACAGGAATCTTTACTAAAAACAATGGACTGGTTCCAATGATTGATGAAAGCAGTGTGCTCCGCAAAGAACCATTCTTGGATGGGGGTCAGTTCCACATTCCCTCTAGTGGCTATAGGTTGAATCATGACCTTATTTTCAGTTTTCGCTATCGCTGCCAGCTCTGCTACCGTTTGATTTTCAAAAATTGATTTTGGACTGATGATTATACTTTCCTGCCTTGCTAGTGAACATATTTGAATGCTCTGAATGGAATCGCCGCCAAGTTCAAAAAAGTTATCTCGGATACTTATGTCATCCAATCCTAAGACACTTTTGAATATTTGAAGAAGCACTTTCTCATTGAACGTCTCAGGTTCTTCCATTGTATTGCTTCTGGTTACGGGTACCGGAAGAAGTGCTGAATCAATTTTCCCATTTGCATTTAACGGAAATTTGTCCACTTGCATAAAGAATGAAGGAATCATGTAACTTGGTAATCTCTCTTTTAAAAATGCTTTTAAGTGATCGTAATCTACTTGTTGCTTGGATGTGAAATAAGCGATTATTTGTTTATTTAAGTTGGGCTGATCCTGAACCTTAATGAATGAGTCACTTACTTGCGGATAAGCATTGAGGTTGACCGAAATCTCATCCACTTCGACACGGAAACCTCTGATTTTCACTTGATTATCTTTACGCCCCAGAAAAATCAACTCACCATCGCTCGTGAATTTTGCAAGGTCACCGCTGCGATACAAACGCTTTCCAGGTTTAAAAGGATGTTGAATGAACTTTTCTTTTGTTAAAGCATCATTATTCACATATCCAACAGCTAATCCTTCACCACCAATATATATTTCCCCTGCAGCACCGATTGGTACGAGTCTTTGCTCAGGATTTAATAAATAGACGTCAGTATTCAGGATGGGTTTGCCTATCGAAACTTTATTATTGGTAGTCTCATTGTTTTCATACGCTTTAAACATTTCAATCGTGGTCCATACTGAATATTCCGTTGGACCGTAGGCATTATAAAAATTTATATTTTGATAGCGATCCAGCAAGGTTATTGGACATTCAGACCCGGCTGAACCGACGAATTTCACATGGGATCCCTCTATATTGAGCTCTTGTAATACTGCGGGCGGCAATACTAGATGCGTTAACTTTTCACTTTTGATTTGATTTTCCAATGCGAGTAAATCAAACATTTCCTCCTTATTATTCCCGATATGCAGCTCTGCACCATTTAATAAGCTTCCAAAAATCTCATATATAGAAGCGTCAAAATTAAAAGTCGCAAATTGTAATACCTTTGAGGTCTCATCAAGTTGTAAGTACTTGTTTTGACTTATTATTAAATTCACTACGCCTCTATGGGATAACATGACACCTTTAGGTTTTCCTGTCGTCCCCGAAGTATAGATTATGTAAGCCAGATCGGAAGGTGCAATAGATTCGTTACAGCACTCGGTAGCCATGTAATGTACGGATTCAAGATCAATCACCTTAGCTATTTTTTTAATGGCAGGAGCCTCAACTTGATTCGTAATGCATACATCCATTTTCGAATCATTGACGATATAGTCCAATCTTTCAGCCGGCAGCATAGGATCCAGCGGAACGTATGCACACCCGGCTTTAATGACTCCCAACATGCCGATTACCATATCAATCGACCTGTTTACATGCAGGCCTACCTTATTAGAACCGTTTTCGGTATGTTTTCTAACCAATTTCGCTATCACATTCGACCTTTGATCTAATTCCAAATAAGTAATGGCCTGACCATTATCAGCAACGGCTAATTTGTTTGAATGCTTCTTGACGATTCTTTTGAATATGGAGGTGATCGTCTCATTTTGATGTGCATCCGAAACCTCACCTTGCCACTCAAATAACAAATGATTCATTTGATTGTCATCTAAATACTCCAAATGACAGATAGGTATATCCGCATTTCTGCAAATTTGGAATAACCATTTTTCGAAACTCAGCATGAGTCTTTCAATTGTTTCCCGTCTGAAAAGTTCATCGGAATACTCGAATTCCAGGATTAAGTCATGTGAACCCTTCACCTTTATAGTCAGGTCATAATTTGAATAGGGAATTTCGAATTTGTCTTGTTCAAGAGTGAAGAATGCGTTGCTAAAGTTCCCCTCAAAGCTTTCTTCCATTGCCAAAGCTGTTTGGAACAGTGGGGAATGACTGAGATCCCTGTCTGGATTAATGATTTCAACGATTTTTTCAAATGGAAAAGCCTGATGTTCCAATACATCCAAAATCACTTTACGATTCCGGTTCAATATTTCATGAAATGATTCTGATGGATCAACGGTCAGCTTCAATGGCAGCGTATTGACAAAGCATCCAACTGTCCGGGCAAATTCTTCTTGGCCACGGTTTGCCACGGTACTCCCGACAATGATTTGATCCTTCCCGGTATACCGACTTAAAAACACTTGATAGGCAGTCATCATAAAAGCATATAAAGTCGTACCATTCTCCTTTAAAACCCTGTCAATCCATGCACGAAGTTCATTCGTTATGGCCATTTCCAGTCTTTCGCCTGAGTAAGAAGGTGATTTTGGACGTTGAAAGTCAAATGGAAGTTCTAATGCTTCTTCCTCTTGATCTAAATAACTTTCCCAAAACCTCCTTTGGCTTGACGTACTTTCCTTGACCCACTCCTTATGCCAGACAGCATAATCTAAATATTGCATGTCCAGAGGGGGAATATCCCCAACCCTGCCTGTTTGAATTCCTTCATAAATCTCCAATAACTCTTCGAAAAAGGTGACAAACGATACTCCATCAAAAATGATATGGTGAAAATTGCATACCAAATAATGTTTTTCTTCATCAACTCGAAATAGTTTCATATTAAATAAATGATCATTTTCCAGGTCGAAGCATCTTTCCATTTCTTCAGTAAGATGGGAGGTGACCATTATATCGCTGACTTCGGGATCTAATCCCCGGCAGTCTTCATAGGCAATCATGTTTCGGCTTTTTTTTGATAAGAATTGAAGGATTTGATGTTCTTCTCCTTTGAAATTAGTTCGCAAAGTTTCATGGCGTTCAATCATGAAATCTAATGCCTGTTGCAGGTCATCAATGTCCACAACGCCATTTAAAATGAATTTAAATGGCATATTATAGAGCATTTTCCTTTCATCCAGGCTGTCGAACAGATACATTCTATCTTGATTATGAGAAAGCATTCCTTCACTTTTCCCACGTTTATAAGGCTTATTTACCTCGTCTTCCCTCATGTCGAGGAGCATGTCCAGAAAACTTGCCAGTTTTTCTATATTCCATTGACTTGAAATGATTTCCGGTGTTAATTGAATACCAAACTCCTGTTTTATCGAAGACAAAAACTCATCTTTTTTTTCATTTGTGCTTAGTGATTCATTCATGTCCTCTACTAGTGATAGTTTAAAAGGTTCAATAACAATTGAAATCAAGTTTAATAGCCTATCTTCCGTTTCACTGATCATCCTGTTCATAGAAAAACACCTCAATTCTTTTCCATTCAACTTAACTTATGCATATCGTCCAATTGTTTGATGAGTACTGATAGTTCCTTGATGGTGGATTGTTCGAACATCACCTTGATTGGTAATCTCACTCCCAGGTTATTCTTCACCATTTGAATAAATTGCATCGCTAAAAGGGAATTCCCCCCTAAGTCAAAGAAGTTGGAATCTGTATCTATTGTCTCTTGTTCTAAAATTTCTTTCCAAAATCCAATAAGTTTTTCCTCAATTAACCTTTCCTTCACCGCAATTGTTATCTCCATATATTTCCCCTCATTTCACTTTTGATTTTTCCAGCATTTCACTTAAGATTTGATTAAATATAGAAAGTACGGATGACCTTAACTTTGGATTGACCGCTGCCTCATTAAATTTAATTTGAACACTTGAACCAGGGGTGATGATGATGACGATTGGATAATGGGTCGTTTCCCGTCCTTCTTTCAAACTCACATTGATTTCATCATTATTAGCTAGTTTCATCGGATAGTTTTCAAAAGCATATAATGATTCAAATAGTTGGTTTTCCAAATTAGCCCACTCATAAATCTCTGATAAAGGTGTATTCTCATAGGCACTTAATTCCAAAAATTCATTTTGAACCTCATCCAGTATTTCCATGTAGGTCTTTTCATGGCTGATATGCTTGATGAACGGCACAGTGTTGATAAATGGACCAACCATTGCCTCAATATTTTGGATAGGAATATTCCTGCCGGATGTCACTACGCCGCAGCATACATATTCCGTACCTTTTATTTCTTTCAAAGTGGCTAGCCAAATGGTTAGAAAGAAAGTATTCATGGTAATCTTGTATTCCTGACAGAATCGTTGAATGGAATCACTTAATTCTTCATCCAATACTTTCAAGTAGCTATTCTCAATGTACCCCTCGCCTTCTTGCACTCCCATTAAACTGGATCCGGAATTTCGGGCACCTTCCAACTTTCCTGCCCAATAGTCCCGCAGTTCCTTATTACTTGTATAATCTTTCATATATTCAACATACTTTTTAAATGAAGGACTCACGGATGATGATGGTGTTATTGAATGATAAGCAGCAAAAATATCATTAATCACCATCGAGTAACTCCAGCCATCCATAATAATATGATGGAATGTCCATATTAATTGGTATTGATTTTCCGCAAGCTTAACGATCATGAAGCGATTCAGCTTATTATTCTCGATATCTATGATCTTATATTGATCAGCTAACAACTTTTCCAACTTCTCTTGATGATCGATCATTTCTTCATATTCAATCTCGGTATCCATGGAACTCAATAACAGTTGGTAGAATACCCCTTTTCTGCTTGAATACAATTTGGTTTTTAAAATGTCATGTTTCCCTGCAGTTGTCACAATGGCATTGGTTAATTTTTCGACGTCCAGAAAACCTTTAATATCAAAAATGAGCTGCACTTTATACTGGCTGCTTTCACTATCAAACAAGCTATGGTACAACATCCCTTTTTGCAAAGCCGTCAATTCATAAATATCAACAATTCTTGTTTCTTTGTGCAAGAGTTGGTTAAGTTCCTCTTCAGGCATATCCACCAATGGAAAGTCTTCCGGACGGTACATCTGTTTTCCCCTTGTTTCTTCCAATGTCCGTAACAATTCCTGCATATTATGTTGCATATATTGCTCAAAATCTTCTCTTACGAAATGTCTGTTATAGTTTATTTTTATGGTTTGCTCCTCATTCACTACAAGCAATTCGATATCGACTTCATGTTCGGTATAGGAATTATGTTGAATATCTTGTTCACTAAAAAAGGTGACGTCTTTTGCAGCCCATTCATTGTTTTGATGAAATCTACCTAGATTATTGAAACTGATGATCGGCCTATTTTGTTTCATATGTGTCTCGCCGCATAATTCGGTTATGATTCCATACTCAATCCCTTTATTAGGCAGGGACCTTAATTTTTTCTTTGTACCTTGAATCGTGTTCGAAATCGATTCTTTATTTTCTATATAAACCGGGCACATGGTCGTAAACCAGCCTACTGTCCTGGACAGATCGACACCTGCAAATAACTCTTCGCGACCATGTCCCTCCAAAGTAAAATGAATATCTTTTTTATTAAAATATTTCCCGATTAGCGCTGCGAAAATGGATAAGTATATTTCATCGATAGATGCTTTATACGTTTTTGTCATATCATTATAGATTTTGTTTGTAATCTCTTTATTCAGTTTCATTTCAAATGATTTTCCATCGTAAACATTTCCTGTTTTGACCAGGGCGTTTTCATATACCGTTTCATGTTCATTCAGCCAGTACTCTTTAATGCCTAAAGGAATGCTATTTTTATATTCATTGAGGTTATTCGCCCATTCCTTATATGATGTCGTTTTATTATCCAGTTTTAGTTCCTGATTGTTTATATCTTGAATATATAGCCGGTCAAAATCTTCGATCAAGATTCTCCAGGAAACCCCATCAACAAGTAAATGATGAATGATCCAAATGATTACATGCTCGTTTTGCCCAGTATTGATGCATACTATTTTCATTAGTGGTCCGTTTGAAATGTTGATGCCCTGTTGTGCACCGATCCCGAGTCTAGCTATTTCCCGTTCCTGTTGGTCCTTATTCAGGTTTGATAGATTTACGTAATTCAAAGTCCAATTTTCAGACGGGCCGATTTGCTTTTCCACCTGCGAAAATGATTCTTCTCTATTGAACCTTGATCTGAGCCCATCATGATGTCTGACGATATGGGCCATGATTCTTTGCAGTGCTTTCTCATTCAATTGCGGGTAGCCCTTTAACGTTACAGATTGATTCCAATGATTAAAATTATTTATTTGTTGAGTGAAAAACCAACTTTGAATAGGTGTAAATGGTGCCTTTCCAAAAACATCAGACTGATTTATCGTTACATCGCCCGCCAATTCCACAACCTTTGCCAGCTCTTCGATACTTTGTTTTTCAAAGATGTTTTTTGATGTGATGAGAAGATTTTCTTTCTTGGCAAGTGAACAAATTTGAATGCTTAGGATGGAATCTCCCCCACATTCGAAAAAGTTATCAAAGATGGTTATTTCCTGATTATTCAGCACCTCTTTCCATATCTTTAACAATTTTTGTTCCGTTCCATTCATGACACTTTTACTGTTAGTTCCTTCCGGGTTCGTTTTTGTATCCGGCAAGTTCTTCGCATCCACCTTGCCGTTAACGGTTAGCGGAAAGGACTCCATTTTAATGAAATAAGAAGGAATCATATAATGGGGAAGATGATTCTTCATATAATCCCGGATATAATTTTCTTCAAGGTCATTGTCGGAGATATAATAGGCCATGATGAATTTCTTCGATTTAGATTCATCTTTTATCGCTATATAGCAATCCTTTATACCAGGGCATTTATTTAGAACTGCACTGACCTCCCCAAGTTCGATACGATATCCGCGTATTTTCACTTGGTCATCAGCCCTGCCTGCAAAGAGTAGATTTCCATCTTCGGCATACTTAACCAAATCTCCAGTTTTATATAGTTTCCTTGAGGGATTGAACGGATTTTGAATGAAACTTTCATCGTTTTTCCCCGGATTATTTATATACCCCCTTGCAATGCCTTTCCCACCGATATACAGCTCGCCTATTTGACCTTTAGGAACAGGCTTCATCCTGGAATTGAACACGTATGCTTCTGCATTTAAGATTGGCTTTCCGATCGGAATCACTGTATCATCACTTGGAAGTACCTTATATGCTGTCGCAACGACCGTGCCCTCCGTTGGACCATAATTATTATATAAATCAAAGCTCAAACGCTCGGGTATCGTTTTTAAACGATCTCCCCCTGTCAAAATAGCTCTGATAGATTCTGGAAATTTCATATCGTTAATAAATAATTGCTCGAGCAGCCCCGTTAAAAAAAAAGCGAGTGTTACCTTCTCCTTTTCCATCTTCTCCGAAAGGATCTCTACATCCAATAAATCATAGTAATCCAGTATCAGGAGTTTATTCCCATTCGTCAGATAAGGGAATATCTCCCAAACGGAAGCGTCAAAAGATGTATTCGAAACCAGTACTGCTGCATCCTTTCCATCTACTGAATAATAATTGATATGCCAATTACAGAGGTTGGCCAACCCTCCATGTTCAATCATGACCCCTTTAGGTTTTCCCGTTGTTCCTGAAGTGTAGATGATATAGGCCAGATCACTTTCCGATATCTTTCTTGAATGGAATTCTGAGCACTCCATTTCCCGTTCTTTTAGTATGTCTTCGATACATAATAGTTTTCCTTCTTCACCGGGATACTTTGGAAGTCCTTCTTCATTACTTAAGCAATATGTGATTTGAGAATCCTCAATCATATGTTTCAGCCGTGACTCTGGCTGTGATGGGTCCAAAGGCACATATGCCGCCCCAACTTTCATAATGGCTAAAATGGCCGTAACCATATTGATCGATCGATCCATAAAAATCCCAATTCTATCCTCTACACCTACATGATTTAGGAATAAGCGTTGTGCCACTTGATTTGCCCGGGCATTTAACTCGCTATACGTCACCTGATCATCACCATGAACAATGGCAACATCATTGAAATTTGTACTCACTTTATTCTCAAACCTGGTTATTACATCTTCAAAACGATGATCTTCCACTTCTTGAGTTACATTGCCTGTCCCCATTTCGATTAATGATCGCAACTGTGCAGGCTCTAAGTAGGTAATGTCCTTTATCCGCTTGCTTGCCTTGGTTGTAATCTCTAACAGCCAATGCTGAAAATTACTAGCCATTCTTTGAATCGTCGTTTTGTTGAATAATGAGTTGTTGAATTCAAATGAAATGACTAATTCATCCTCATCCATTTCTTCTGCCTGAACAACCAAATCAAATTTAGCTTTAAAGGTATTGATTTTTCTCGGTTTTAACTTGAAATTCCTATATGCCAGCTTTTCTTTTTGGTTATTTTGCAGGACGAATACTGTATCGAACAATGGCGTATTTTCCATGGTTCTTTCTGCCGATAAATATTTCAAAATCTCCTTAGTAGGTAAATTTTGATGGTCAAAAACACCTGCAATTTTTTTTATGTTTTTTCGCAAAATCCCTTCAAATGAATCTTCCTGGGATACATGTAATTTAAAGGGCAAGGTGTTGACGAAATATCCTATCAATTGTTCAGTATCCACATGGTTTCTCTTCGCCAAAGGGCTGCCGACGACAACTTGCTCTTCATCAAAGTAAACCGATAAAAAGGTTTGATAGGCGGTAAGTAAACTCATGAACAAAGTCGATTTCGTTTTTTTATGAAGGCTTTCCAGGTTGTCTTTAATTTCTTTAGGTAACAAAAAGCTGATAATATCGGACGCGCTTTTACCTTCTCCGTTTTTTTGATGATCATATTGTAAAAAAGACTTTTGCCGTAATGCCGCTATTTCATTGATCCAGAACTCATTATCCTTACCTGTTACATAATTTGGTGAGTTTTTTTGCCATAAAGCATAATCACCATATTGGATTGCTTGGTTATCTCTATCATTTCGGTCGCCATTCTCGATTTCCTCATAAATGGAAAACCAATCATTGATCATTATTGGAATCGACCAACCATCAAAAATAATATGGTGGATGTTACATAATAATTGATATTCACTTTCATTCGTCTTCACTAACGTAATTGATAGGAGGGGACCATTTTCTAAATCAAATTGCCGTTCCGCTTCTTCCTTCACGAAGTGATTCACTTTTTCTTCCTGCATGTCTAAAGGAAGGTCCGAAACATCGAAATAATTAATAACATGATGAATCGACTCATCGAAAACCAAGATGCCCATTCCAGCTTCTTCCCTAATGACACTTTTTAAAATTTGATGTTTATTGCTTAGCTTATTTAACGATAATCCCAGGTTTCCTTCATTCACTTCACCTGCTATTTCATACGAAAAAACGATGTTATATAATGATTTGTCCACATTGGTTTGATGAATGAACCACAAATTTTCTTGCTCATATGTTAAAGGGTATGTATTTCTGACATTGATATGGATAGGTGTATAATCTTGCTTTACCTCTTCTTTTTGACGAGCTTCTATGACTTCGGATAATTTCATAATCGTATCGTTTTCCAATAAAACGGAAGGAGCAATTTCAATCTGAAATTGATTTTTAATATTGACAATCAATCTCATTATCGATAATGAGTTCATTCCACTTTCAAGTAGCGACTGATTATTTTTTATAACCCCATTGCCTATGATGCTAACAACCAATTCCCTTACTTTTTCACTTATAGTTTCATCTGCTGGACTCTTGATATTCGGTGTAGCTTCACAGTCTTTTATTATGAATTTTGGTAATAGTGATTTATCCAGTTTTCCATTTACAGTTAGGGGGATGTTGTCCACCTTGATAAAAAAGCTTGGAATCATATACGCTGGCAATGAGCTTTTTACACTTTCCCTCAAATAATCAGCAGCGAATTCTTCATCAGCAACATAGTATAAAAATAAATGCATATCATCGTTAAACGCTTTATCCATCGTAACAACTGCATTCTTGATGTTTTGCAATTCATTATACGCGCTCTCAATTTCCCCTAATTCAATCCTGAAACCTCTTAGCTGCACTTGCTCATCATTCCTGGAGATATATTGCAGATCACCATCATCCAACAGTTTCACTACATCCCCTGACTTATAGTAGCGGACATTATCAATATCCGTAAATTTCATCTCATTCATCATCGGATTTTTATAGTAGCCAAGCGATACACCTTTTCCTGAAACGTATAACTCTCCCTCTTCATCTCCAGTTACTTCTTGTCCATTTTGATTCATCACTTTGAATCCAAGATGAGGCAGGACTTTTCCGATATTGGTCATTCCTTTTTCCACATCACTATTGGCGATTTCTTTGTATGTTACATGAACGGTAGTTTCTGTTATTCCATACATATTTATTAGCTTTGGCAGCCTGCCATTTTTGGGAGAAAACCACTGCGTCAATTTCTTGAAGTTTAATGCTTCCCCTCCAAAAATAATGTATTTTAAACTTAATTCATTTTGACGATTTAGGAGCTCACCACTCACTTCGAAGAAAGCGCTTGGCGTACAATTAAAAACGGTTGTTTGTGTATTTATCAATAATTCAACAAAGGATATTGGATTTCTGCTTTCTTCAAATGAAACCACTACAACTTCTCCGCCATATATCCAAGCCCCCCATATCTCCCAGACGGAGAAATCAAATGCGTAGGAATGGAAAAATGTCCATTTATCTTTATTAGTAAATTCGAACAAATCGTCGCAGCCATAAAATAAGTTCATGACATTTTCATGTGAAACGCAAACTCCTTTAGGTTTTCCTGTAGAGCCCGATGTGAAAATGATATAGGCTGGATCCTCTGGGTCAATTAAAGTATGTAGATTCTCACCTGTCATTTCTTTTGAATTCTCTATCACTTCATCAATGGATACATAATTACAATCAATGTCTTTAATCCGGCTTTTATCTCCAATTAATAACTTCAATTCTGAATTCTTTATTATATGCTTTACTCTTTCATCAGGACTTTTAGGATCGATAGGTACATAAGTAACACCCAATTTAAGCAGGGCTATGATTAAAAATAAAACATGCTCGGATTTTTCAATATAGATTCCGACATTGTCTCCTTTATTTATCCCTTTGTCCTTTATGTACATTGCCATTTTATTTGCCAAGATATTCGTTTCTTTATATGTAAATTGCATATCCTTATTTCTTACTGCAATATGGTCTCCATATTTCCTGACACTTTCTTCAAATAAATTCGCTAAAGAATTCATATTCATCATTTTCCCCCATTATTTTAAATATGTGCCTGATGCAACTGTCAACATATGAAAAACCAAAGAAACCAAAGCGATTACAATCGTTATGATCCATGCGTTTCTTCTCTTAATGAGCGCCAATTTTTCGAGACTATAGCTGAATAGAATTAAACTGACAATGTAAAACAACTCAAACTCGGCCATGAATGTGTGAAGGATGGAGTTTTTATCATGCACCAGTAAGGATAAACTAGTGAATGTCGTTTCCTTGCTCTTAACCAATAATGCGATGATTGCATTAACACCAGATCCAATCACGATGCATATCCCTGCATTTATGACAGCTTGGCAAATCCCTTTTATATTTACCGGCCTTTCTTTTAAAACTAAAAATAATAGGCACACAATTAATATTTGAATGATGAATGTAACCAATAATCCAAGAGCTCCCATTACAATTGTGTTAATGGCAAAACTCGTTGCCCCGATCTCTGAAATGGACATGCCATTTAATACGTTCATCCCTTTTTGATCTGCAGAATATAACAAAAGCGTCGTTTCGACACCTGCTATTAAACTGAGTAGCAATAACGAAATGATTAACTTGTGAACTCTTTCCTCTTTTTTAAAAAGATAGTGTACTAATCTGTTATTGTTTTTTAATTCAGCATTCGCTTCCATTTTCAATTCCATTGGTATTCCCCCTCAATTATTTTCGTAGAATTTATCGGAAAGGTAACACTCCTTATTTCATCATTCACGAGTACAACCGTTGATTTATATTGGGTAAAATTTTTATAGAAAAGTGAGATGCTATCTTGATCCATATCAACCTTGGAAATTTCATAGATTTCAAGTGGAGAGGTCAATCCTGTTTTTAGTATCTTTGATAGACTTTCTTTTGCACTAAAGAAAACTTCTTTACTTAAAACACCATCGCTTTCCTTAATCATTTTTTTCTCGGATTCCGTTAAATAGGTTTCTAAAAATTCAGAATCTGATTTCGTTTTAGTCTCAATATCGATTCCCATTGGATGCAATTGATCAAAAAGCAATATTCCGAATGTTTTATCCGTATGTGTGATGGATATACCCATGTTCATTAATAAGAACAAGTTAGTAACAATAACCGGCTGTCCAAAGACTCCTTTCAACAGGGATACATTCTTTATTTCATCCAAACCAATACCTAAAAACTCCATAATTGCTTTTTTTCCAAAGTACAAACTTTTCCTTGCTTCGATGGATCTTTTGGGACCATTTTGCAAATTTAGATAATTCCATTCTTTTTCGTTGAAAACATCATCAATATAGTCCAAATTGACTGAATCCGCTTCATAAAACTTGATATAAGATTTATAAATTTTTTTATTATTCATAAAATATTCAATCAATTATAATTTTCCTCCCCTCTTTTATTCCGCATTTTTCTCCATTTTTTCCCTCTAAAATTTCTTTTTTAAAACAATTATTTCAATTCCTGGGTTAAATATTACCTATTATCATTATCGATAACACTTTATCACAACAATTTTGCCGAGTCTATTAAAAATTTGTAAATTATCTACATTACATAATAACTTTACCAATTTTTATTATTTTTCTTTTTTAGTAGTATTTTCATAGGACTTATCGTGGGAATTTAGAATGAAAAAATCCCTTGAAATTTTCTAATTAAAAAAGCCATATTTTATTTTTCACTATAATTTGTGAAAAATAAAATATGGCTTTAATACTGTTCCATCATTTTGGTTGTTTAATAAAAATGTGCATGGCCTTTTTTAATATCTCATTCTCTTCCTGTAGATCTTTAATTATTTTATCCTTTTCCTCTTTCAGACTGAGCCCCGAAAAACCTTTACTGGAGTCCGCCAAGTCAACTTCATTTGTTTCCTTATAGATATTGATCCAATTTCTTAATGTAGGTATGGATATATTAAGTTCTTCGGCCAATTCTCTAGGCTTTCTGCCTTCTTCCAATACTAATCGAGCAGCATAAATTTTAAAATCTTTATCATGGTGCTTCCCCATAATAAGACACTCCTTTTTTAAATTTATTTAGTGCCGATTTTCTGTACTTCCTTTATCAAACGAAAATATTTTTCTAATATAAAGACTTTCATAAATTTAATTTCAATCTATTAATCAAAATGGAATTGATCGCTATTGAGATCACTAAAATCATTAGCGCTCCAATCAGGGGTTGGACACTGAACCACACCAAGCCAAAATGAATCGCTGTTACCAAGATTAATAATGGCAATCCATAAAGCAGGCTTATTAATACATTGGGGTTGGATTTAATTGCAGCAGATGGGTTCTCCCATTCTATACTAGGATTTTTCATATCATATAATGGTGTTAGAAGATTATAGCAAACCACTAGACAAGAAGTGATTAATAACATGACTGCATGTTCCATTTCCCAATAGCCAAATAGGGCAAATATCAAAAAGCTGATCACTACGGCTATAATACTGATTATTGATGAAAATATCACTTTAGAAAAATAAACATATTTTTCATCAAACGGGACGCTTTTCAGTAAATAATGATATTTACCTTCTCTTGAATATGGGGTTCCGCTTATATTATTTATACAACACAAGAAAAGGACCGAATAGGAAAAATATTTATCAAAGACTCCCTCTTTCGTTATATTCAAATAATTCGGGAACACTTCATTCTGAATCAGCAATAACATGACAAGTGAAAAAATCGGCGGCAAAAGAAGACCTAAAGCGATTTGCATCTTAAAATATGCTTCTGACTTAATGATCCATATCTCTCTTTGTAAATAGTTACTCCATTGATTTTTTGATATATTAACCTTTGAGTTTTTCACATTCGTTTTGTTGTTTCCCAATATCCCGTTTTTAAAGTAATGAACAGAAATGTTCTCTATAATCATTGAATACAAAAGGAAACCAATTGCCAGTATCGAAATATAAATAATAAAGAATTGAACGGTTATTTCATTTGATACAAAAGCATCCAGTATCCATTTAATCACTGGAATCATATTTGCGGTTTCAAATATATGTCTCATCAACAATTCCAACGAGTTTTTTAGCCCTTCAAAAGAATTCAAATCTATTTCCGAGATGACCTTTGAAATGGCAACTGATGATTTTCCTGCAAAATATACAATCGAAATAATCGTAAGCGTTAGGATGATAGCAATGTTAACCATTAAGTATGCTACTTTACTTTTGAATCTATAATAATGCCTATTCATGCACGATAGGATAAAAGGCAGGAACAAAGCCGTTAAACCATTGACAATTGGTAAAAACGTGATTAATTTAATCGCTTCGATAAACTTTAGATCGACTATCAAGAAGCCTAATGTTGGCACTTGGATCATCATTGATAAGGTGATCGGGACCCATAAGCTACTTAACACTTTGGCCCTTGATATTTCCTTATAGGTGAGTGGCAGAGGTGCCAATACTTTAAATTCATCATAAGAAAATATTTGTGATGTGGACAAATAGCAAACCAACGCAAAGACGAGAATGCTGGAAATCGTTAAATTATAAAATAGGAAGACCTGGGTATCTCCAAGAAAATAAACAACGGCGTTAACGACAGTCAGCTGCAAAAACATATAAAAAACGGCTATTATCAGGACAGCCTGCAACATTGTCTGCTTGGGCATTTTATAGAAGGAAGAAACGAAAAATCTAGTTAACTGAAGTTTTTCCTTCATATACCTGAGCCTCCATAAAGGTAGATTCTAATGAACTTTCACCTATTATATTTTGTATCTCATCATGCAGGATGATTTTTCCCTCTTTTAAAATAGCCACTGTATTACAAATTTTCTCCGCCACATCCAGCAGATGCGTCGAGAAAAACACTGTACCGCCCATTTCAACATATTGTTTGATTAACCCCTTAAAAACTAAAACGGCGTTTGGATCTAATCCGTTCAATGGTTCATCCATAATGATGATCGGGGGATTAATGGTAAAAGCCGCTATCAGGGATACCTTATGCATCATTCCATAAGAATAACTTCCCATTGGCTTTTTAATGGACTCCTGCATCCCAAACCGATTGATATATTTCCCCAACCGTTCTTTGTCATCATTTCCATATAGGTTCATCAAGAAACGAATCCAATCAAATCCCGAAACATTGTTAAACACATTGATAGTATCAGGAATGAAGAAAAATTGTTTTTTATATTCAATGCCGTCTTCTTTGGTCAGGCCATTTATTTCAACCTTACCATTTTCTGAATCTAAAATGCCTGTAATAATGTTCAGCGTCGTGGTTTTCCCTGCACCATTTGCTCCTATAAAACCTAAGGTTTCCCCTTTTTTGATTTCTAGATTTACACCATTCAAAATCTTCTTGGCCGAGTAGCTTTTCTCCAAATCTGTGATGCTTAACAAAGTTATCATCCTCCCATCTCTTCATGATTAACACATTTCCATCCCCAACTTATTCATTATTGAACTTCTTTTTAGAAATCCATATGTTCGTTATCAATATCGTTACTGCCGTCCATGCAAGTGCAGCTAATGCACCCCAAATCGCCTGTGAATTGACTGTGCCTAAAATCAGTACTTCCATGGCATGCTTACTCATGCTTGCCGGATTCACATTGTCTATTACCGGACTTAATCCAACTATGATTCTACAGCCAAGGAGAAATACTATCGAAATTAATGCAATGATACCCTGGCTATTAAAAATGGTACTGATCATCGTCGTGAATGAAACGATAAATAGGATCCACAGCAGATAGAACAATAAAGCCACTATTAAATCCCCAAAATCAACACTCGTAAACAAAAAAACTACATACAGATATGAAACCAAATATCCCAATGCCACACTGCAGGCAACAAACAGGTAATTGGAAATGATTTTCCCGCTTATATAAGATCCAACCGTCACAGGCCTTGTAAGTATGAAAGCAAGCATCCCATTTGCTTTATCGGATTGAACGACTCCCATCATGGAAACGATGATGATCATGACCCCTAGCTGATCAAATTGAGACCCTAAAGTACTGGCAAGAACTTCGCCGCCTTTTTGGGCAGCCATGCTTGGATCAATGGTGATCCCTTGGCCCCCGCCCAGTGCCTCTAATATTGAAGGTAAATAATAGCTTACAACTGGTTGAGTTATTCCTAAAAATATAAATACAAGCGGCAGCCAAATCACTTTAAATTCACGTACCATCTGAACAAATTCCTTTTTAGCTAAAACGGCAAAATTATTCATTTTTCCACCACCAATTTTAAGAATATCTCTTCCAATGTATCGTTATCTATTTCGAACCTAACAAGATCAACATTATGCTCCAAAGCATTCGCCAGTAACATATTCTTGTTTGACTCAATATCTTCCACTTCTATCTTCAATTTATTTCCCATTACCTCTACACCTTTGACGAAGTTCAAGCTTTTAACGTTTTCAATCCATTTTTGACTTTTAGAGGTTATGTCGACATTGATTTTATTTCCGCTATTTCTATTCAATAATTCTGACATCGTTGTGTCCTCAATTTTTTTACCGCTTTTTATAATGACAAACCTCTCACATATTTCTTCTGCATCGCTTAATATATGCGTCGATAATAAAATTGTCGTATCTTTCTTTATCTCTTTTATGATATTCAACACTTCTCTCCGGCCAATGGGATCTAATGCCGAAACCGGTTCATCCATGACAATCAATGCCGGTTTATGTAACAGCGCCTGTGCAATGCCAAGCCTTTGTTTCATTCCGCCCGAAAAAGTCCGTACCTTTGAATTCTCTTCCCCGCTCAACCCCACTTTCGATAATATCTCTGGGATGCCGTTTAATAATTCCTCCCTCTTGATACCCGAAAGCTGCCCCATGAAAGTAAGGGTTTCTTTGGCGGTCATCCATTGAAAGAAGTTAGGATATTGTGGTAAGTAGCCTATTTCCTTTTTCATTTTTGAAATTTTCTTACCGTCAAGCAATACTTCTCCCATACTTGGATCTATAATATCTGCAATCACTTTTATCAGTGTCGATTTACCAGCCCCATTTGGCCCAATCAATCCAACACATTCCCCTGATTGCAATTCCATTGAAAAATTATTGACCGCTGTTTTTTCTTTAAATTTTTTTGTAACATTTTTAATTTCTAATTTCATATTCTTTCACTGTCCTTTCTACCGATAACGAAGTACAGAATTGGACCGATAGTATTTGCAAAAATAATGATGAGTGTCCACAATAAAACATTTTTCCTCGTCTTTCGATTTCTGTATAAATCAATTAATGCTATAAGCACTAAAATCATTCCAATTGCAATTACCGGTAAAATGATCGGCAGAATAGACATGAAATCAATATCTTTCAATTCGTTCCATCCATAATGCAATTCCATATATACCACTCCTTTGGTAACGAAATATTATTATCATTATCGATAATGATAACATCTAATTTGGAATTTTGCACCTATTTTTTTCTTAATAAAATATTGTTTTAGTTTTTATTGTTATTTATAATGATAATATTATCATAATGAATAATAATAAAAATATAGCGATATTTATTAATTTTCATTAAATGTAGACATTTTTCAAAAAAATTAAAACAATTAAAAAATACTTATTATTTACTTCGAAAAAATATTTCGGTACTATTATTTTTCGAACCGTGTCATTTTTATTTAAATGACAATGATTCAAACATTACAATATATGACGAATTAAACTTATTATTCATGACCAACAGGAAAGTTCACTAAAAATTATCCAGTTATAATTTCCAATGTGAGGAGAATAAGATGATTAATAAAGCTGAAATTTTAATGCACCCAGTAAGAATAAAGATTACCCAAGCTTTAATGAGAAATAGGGAAAATGGTTTAACACCATTAGAAATGTTAAAAATCATTAAAGATGTACCCCAAGCAACATTATATAGACATATACAGGTTCTTTTGGATTCAGGGGTCATTCGCATAGTAAAAGAGAAAAAAGTGAGATCCGTTTCCGAAAAATACTACGTTTTAAATGAAGAAGAAGCACGACTTAGCGGGGAAGAATGGAAAAAATCCTCTAATGAAAAAAAGGTGAACTATTTTTCTTATTATCAATTATCCCTTATGACCCAATATCAAAACTATCTTACTAAATTGGAAGAAAGAGACTGCGCAGAAGATGGTTCAACCTTTTCCCTTTTAGAACTAAAGCTTGATGATGAAAGCTTCCTTAACTTCCAAAATGAATTGAACGATTTAATGTTAAAATACTACAAAGCAACGAATCAAAGTGCCAAACAAGACTCTCCTATTCGAACAATCGGCGTTACAATTATTCCAGAATCATAAAAAATGAAAAGGCTGTTCCAAAACCTTGGACTCAAAAACGAATATTATAGAAAAAACCGTTAGGAAACATATCTATATATTCACCAACCAGTCAGATTGCAGTCCATGTTTTGAAACAGCCCTATAAATTCCATAATGGGCTTACCACCCGTTATGGGTCATGACTAAAAGTGATGCACCCGCAATCAGCAGCTCCCCAATGTTTCCTTTATACTTCCGTATACTTCGTCCCACAGGTGTTTTTCTTCAGCAAAAGCCGCAGTTATCTTTTTAATAACTGCTTTTTGCTCTGCCTCGAAACGTTCATCATCCTTGGCAGGCAGGTCAGACCTTAACTCCATTACGAACTCTTGTACCTTTGGTGCACGAGGTCCCCAAACAGCTTTTTCTTCACCATCCTTATCAATGAATATAAAAATGGGAATCGAACGCGCTGTTCCATTCGTTAAATATTGATCCATCAGTTCAAGATTTTGATCTCGTAAAATCATGCGAGTTTCGATATTTGCCGCTTCAGATATATTCAGCAGTATAGGAATATTCATCATCGCGTCTCCGCACCAGTCTTCAGTAATGACAATAACTCGAAGTTCCTTCTTCTTTAATGCATCAAAAAAATCTTGGTCCTCTGCAGAAGTGGAAAAACCTTGCTGGATCGATTGTAAGTTTTCTTTATGAACTTTCATCGAAGATACAAATTCTTGAGCAGGAATCCCCTTTTCAAACCATTCATTCAGTGTCTTCATCGTATTTCTCCTAACTATTTTTTAAATTAAAAGTACCATAAACCACTTATTATTTCATTGTTTCCACTCCGAAGAATAAAATGACAAATTGGTAAATTAAAACCATGTTTTCTTTCCCGTGTAAAGGGAAAACTATACATACACTCAATAGCTTACTAACTATTTTATATTGATAGAAACATTGTTTTCTAGTTTAGGAGATGAAATTTTGTGGAAGGCTTTCTCTTTGCGCTACTCCCTGCATTGACATGGGGCAGCTTAGTGCTTGTTTCCGAAAAACTCGGAGGCAACTCTTATAATCAAACACTTGGCATTACAATCGGTTCATTACTGTTCGCCATCATGATGACTTTCATCAATCCGCCGGAATGGAGCAGTCTAGTATGGATTGTCGGCATCATTTCCGGGATAGGCTGGGCATTCGGGCAGTTATTTCAATTCAATAGCGTCAAGGAAATCGGGGTATCGAAAACCGTTCCAATCTCAACAGGACTGCAAATTCTAGGAAATACACTTTTTGCGGTTATCATTTTCAGGGAATGGAATGACAAGATGACAATCATCATCGGCATTGTTGCAATCATCTGTTTGATTACAGGTGTCTTGCTAACAAGCTATGGCGATGGTGATAACAAAAAAGAAGGAAGCATGAAAAAAGGGGTTTTTTACCTTGCCATTTCTACGGTGGGTTATGTTACATATGTCATCGTCGTCAGATGGAATGAGGTTGACGGATGGTCGGCGATCCTGCCGCAAGCAATTGGCATGTTCCTGGCTGCCTTGCTCCTTTCCATTAAACATAAACCATTTAATAAGTATGCCGGACGAAATATCCTTACCGGAATGATGTGGGCTGTCGGTAATATCGGTCTCCTGCTCGCTAATCCTAAAGTGGGCGTGGCCATCGCATTCTCATTTTCCCAAATGGGAATCGTCATTTCCACTTTAGGCGGCATCTTTCTTTTAGGAGAGAAAAAATCCCAAAAGCAAATGGCCTTTGTCATCATCGGGTGTGTACTCGTAATTGCTGGTGGAATCATGATTGGCTTTACAAAAGAATAGTCAAAGGAGAGCTGAATGATGTATGAAGATTTAGAGAAAAAAGTGGTCGTGATCACTGGCGCGGCAAAAGGATTAGGAAAAGCCATGGCCGAAAGGTTCGGTAAAGAAAAAGCACATGTCGTATTAAATTATCACACTGAAAATGGCGGCCATAAGGAAATCATCAAAACGATTGAAGCAGCAGGCGGGAAAGCCGCAGCCATTCAAGGTGACGTTTCAAAGGAAGCGGATGTGAAGAAATTGCTTTCTTTCGCTGTGGACACCTTTGGTACAATCGACATCATGATCAACAATGCTGGTATTGAAAATGAAGTGCCCAGCGAAAAATTGACTCTTGAAGATTGGCAGAAAGTCATCGATGTAAATTTAACGGGGATGTTCCTGGCAAGCAGGGAAGCAATCAGTTATATGCTCGATCATGGCATTAAGGGCAATATCATTAACATGTCTTCCGTTCATGACCGGATACCTTGGCCTCATTTTGTCCACTATGCAGCTAGTAAGGGCGGAGTCAAGATGATGACAGAAACCCTTGCACTTGAATATGCTCCTAAAGGGATCCGCATTAATAATATTTCACCTGGTGCAATCGACACACCCATCAATGCCGAAAAATTCAATGACCCGAAAGCTAAACAAGAAGTCATCAACCTGATACCGATGGGATACATCGGAAAACCGGAACAAATTGCCGCTTGTGCCGCTTGGCTCGCTTCCGCTGAATCGAGCTATGTAACGGGAATGACCTTATATGCTGATGGCGGAATGACCAAATATCCAGGTTTCCAAGCAGGAAAAGGCTGAACTTAACTTGTTAGTTTTAGTAGCGGTTGATATTTAGGAGAAAAGAATTTGAGGGACTAGGATTTTTCCTATGTCCCTCATTCCTTTTTACTCCCATTATATATGACTTTAATGATTCTAATGAAAATGCGAGATATCCCTTATTCCAAATAATTTGATATTTCTTCATTAGCAAAGCGATTTTTTGGATTCTTTAATCCAAGGTGATCACGGAGAGTGTCTCCTTCATAGTCCAAACGGAACAAACCCCTCTCCTGTAAAATGGGAACAACCTTCTCGACGAAATCCTCTAAGTCGCCTGGTAACAATGGAAATTGAAGCATAAAGCCATCAGCAGCTTTTTCAGTAAACCATACCTCCATTTCATCAGCTACTTGAGTTGGTGTACCGACAAATCTATCTCGTCTGGCAGGACTGAAAAATCTCGCATATAATTCACCCACTTTTATGTCTTCTTCACCAATAATTTTCTTCATTTCATTAAAGTTACTTTGTATGCTATTTACTAATGGAAATTCGACATCCTTCGCTGGTGTATCTAAAGAATATTTTGAAAAATCCACGTTGCCCATATAACCAGAAACGAATTTCAAACTCTCATAAGGGTCGACGAGACTTTGGAGTTTATTGTATTTTTGAATGGCTATTTCCTCGGTTTCTCCGATAATAGGGGAAATGCCGTGAAGGATGTGAAGCTCTTCCACGCTTCTTCCAAAGGCCATTAAAGACGATTTTAATTCTTGATAATATCGTTTGGATTCTTCAATGTTATCCCAATGTGTGAAAACGACTTCGGCTGTTCGAGCGGCTAATCGCTGCCCTGGTATAGACGCACCCGCTTGAATGATAACCGGCTGCCCCTGCGCCGAACGTGCAATATTCAACGGACCTTTTACCGAAAAATAGTTGCCTTTATACCGAAGCTCATGCACTTTATCAGGATCAAAAAATTGTCCCGTTTCTTTGTTATGCACAAACGCATCATCTTCCCACGAATCCCATAATCCTTGGACAACGTCGATGAACTCCTCCGCTCGTTCATAACGATGATCGTGTGCCAAATGTTTATCACGACTGAAATTCAAGGCCGTCTCTCCGGTCGCATCAGCTGTAGTAACAACATTCCATCCCACCCGTCCGCCGCTTATATGGTCAACAGAAGCAAATTGGCGAGCGAGTACATATGGTTCACTATACGTTGTAGAAGCTGTCGCCCCAATGCCGATTTTTTCTGTCGCTGAAGCTAATGCTGTAATTAGTACAATCGGATCAAATCGATTAAGTATTTGAGGATGCGATTCATGATTAATGGCCAAACTATCTGCCACAAAGGCAAGGTCAAATTTCCCTTTTTCTGCAATTTTCGAGAGTCTTTGCAAAGCTTTCACATCAATACTTGCATTCGGATTTGATGTCGGATGCCGCCACGACGCAACATGCATACCTGTTCCAATCAGATAAGCAGCTAACTTCATCTGTCTGTCTTGAGCCATTCTAATCTCTCCTTCCTTATTTATTAGAATAAATCTCCTTATAACTGCTCAATTCTTTCAAGGTAATGAATGTTGGAATATAGTTTCCATTGTAAGTTTCTTCAATAAATTTAGCGGTTTTCTCTGATTGATAGAGATCAACTAATTTTCGGTAAATTTCATTGTCTTGATCTTCACTCCTAGCCGCTATGATATTAATATAAGGCTTTGCAGTACTGCTTTCATAAATAAGAGCATCTATTAAATTTAGTCCCGCTTCTACCGCAACCCCATTATTAATCACTGAACCAGCTGTATCTTCCATCACACGCGGGGCACTGGCACCATCGACAGGAACAATTTTGATTTTCTTCGGATTTTCCTTTATTTTGTCCTGTCCGCCATTCCCGTCAAAGTCATCCACAACCTTTAAGAGTTTTGCTTCTTGTAATAGCAATAAAGCTCTTCCCCAGTTAGCTTGGTCATTGGGCACAGCAATTTGTGCACCATTTGGGATCTCTTCCACCGATTTATATTTGCTTGAATACAAACCGAGAGGAGCAATAATCGTAGTCCCAATTGGAACGATGTCTGTATTATTGTTCGCATTAAATGAATCTAAATAGGCAACATGTTGAAAGGCGTTGATATCAATATCCCCTTCTGCCAGCGCTTCGTTCGGATCATATGCCGAAGAGAAATTAACAAGTTCAATTTCCACCCCTTCTTTTTCAGCCTGTTCCTTTAAAAATTCCCATGTTCGAAGTTCAGAATTTCTAATCCCTACCTTCACTTTCTGTTTCCCTCCTGCATTCGTTGAATCACTTGAGCAACCTGCCAATAACACCCCCAAGATAAGCAGTATAGGTAAAATATATTTTTTCATCATTCATTCCACTCTCCCTTTGTACACTACCGCCACTACACTCTTCTAATTTTCCGTTCGAATAAATTTCCTAAACTTTGTACTCCCTGAACAACAATTACTAGAATTACAACGGTGACGAATATCGTAATAGTGCTAAAGCGTTGATAGCCATATGTTATCGCTACATCTCCAAGTCCACCGCCACCTATAGCTCCTGCCATGGCTGTAGCGCCCACTAAACCAATTGTTGCAGTTGTTATACTTAGAATTAATGACGCAAAAGCCTCAGGCATTAAAAACCTGAAAATAATTTGTAACGGCGTTGCTCCCATGGCTTTCGCAGCTTCAATAATGCCTTCATCCACTTCCATTAGCGAATTCTCCACAAGTCTTGAGATATATGGGCCAATATGAAGCACGAGTGGCACAATTGCTGCTGTTGTACCAATCGACGTACCAACCATTAGTCTTGTAAATGGAATAATCGCCACAAGTAAGATAATAAACGGAATTGATCGGAAAATATTTACAATCGGATTCACGATAGAAAAAATAAATCTATTTTCATAAATATGACCTTTTCTAGTTACAACCAATAAAATGCCTAAGAATATTCCAATGATGCTTCCAAAAAAAAGTGAAATACTAACCATGTACAGAGTTTCCCACAAGGCGTTTAAAATGAGCTCTTTGCTTACTTCCATCCTTCGTAACCTCCTTCACTTTGACATTTTGATTCTTTATAAACTGTAATGCCCGATCAATTTCATCTTCATTTCCTATTATTTCAACAATTAAATTACCAAATGGGATGCCTTGTAACTCAGTAATATTGCCGAACAAAACGTTTATTTCCACACTAAACCTCTTCGCTGTTTTTGAAACGATAGGCTGCCCAGAGCTCAATCCCAAAAAATCAATTTTAAAAATTCGACTGAAATAGGCATCCTCATTGAGCAATCCATATACACTTGATGGCACTTCATCACGAACAACCGATCGAATGAAGTTACGTGTTGTTTCTGTTCGTGGACGGGCAAAAATATCGATTACATTTCCTGATTCAATCACGCTCCCATCCTCCATCACTGCAACCCGATTACAAATTTCTTTAATCACTTCCATTTCGTGCGTGATAATTAGAATGGTAATTTTATATTCTTCATTAATCCGTTTCAACAGATTCAGGATTGATTTTGTTGTTTGTGGATCCAATGCCGATGTTGCTTCATCGCATAATAAAATCGAAGGGTTTGTAGCCAAAGCACGGGCAATCCCGACACGCTGCTTTTGTCCACCTGAAAGTTGATTTGGATAGTTCATTGCTTTGTTTTCTAGACCAACAAAGCGGAGAATCTCATTAACTCGTTCTTCAATCTCTTTTTTCTTTTTTTTACTTAACAATAATGGCATCGCCACATTATCAAAGACTGTTTTGGAATTAAGTAAATTAAAATGCTGAAATATCATGCCAATATTTTTCTTAGCTTCACGCAAATCTTTTTCAGACATCTTGGCAAGGTCTTTTCCTTCTACAATCACTTCGCCTGAAGTAGGATATTCAAGTAGATTCACAGTTCGGATGAGTGTACTTTTTCCGGCTCCACTAAAACCGATAACCCCGAATATATCCCCTTTTTCAACGGTTATATTAATCTCCTTTAACGCTTCAATTTTCTTCTCCCCGCCATCAAAAACTTTTGAAACCCGACGAAATTCTATCAAAGTGGCCACCTCCTCTTATTAACTAGCTTGGTATAGACACCCCTTAAAACGCGGGCACGACGGCTCCTTCATATTGATCAAAAATAAATTCTTTGACCTTTTCCGTCGTTAATGCATTCGCAAGCTTTTGGATCGCTTTATCGTCCTTATTGTCTGGACGAGCAACTAAAATGTTTACATAAGGTGAGTCCTTCCCTTCAATTATCAATGCATCATCGAGAGGTTTTAACCGTCCTTCCAGAGCATAGTTTGTGTTAATGGCCGATGCTTCCACATCATCTAGCGAGTGAACTAAAAGAGGGGAATCGACTGGAATGAATTCTATTTTTTTATCATTTTTTGTAATGTCCTCAATCGTATAATCCCCTGACTTGGAAGCATCCAACTCAATGATATTATTTGCCGCAAAAAGCTGTAACGACCGCGAAAAGTTTACTGGATCTTTCGGTACGGCTACTTTCGCTCCGTCTGACAATTCACCTATAGACTTAATTTTTTTGGAATAGACACCAAATGGTTCAATATGTACACCCTTCACATTAACCAAATTCAAACCACTATCTTTATTTACTTGCTCTAAGTAAGGGGTATGTTGGAAGAAGTTTGCATCCAATTCTTTGTCTGCTGTTTGTTGATTCGTTTGAATACCATCCGTAGAAATCACTACATCCAGTTTCACGCCTTGTTTTTCTAAATCCGGTGCGATAAACTCTAAAATTTCTGCATGTGGTATTGAGGCTGCACCAATTTTCAAAGTCACTTCCTCATCCTTGTCTCCTTTACTCCCCGATGATGTTTGCTCATTATTTCCACAAGCTCCTAATACCAGCAATACTACTGTTAAAACCGTAACGGACAGCCATTTAATTTTCTTCAATGTTTCTCGCTCCTTTTTTATCCTTTTATATTGGAATAACAAACATTAATCAGCTGCTTCATGCCCTCTGGATCTTTTCTTTTCCTTCTATATGTTAGTCTCTTCCCCTAAGAGAAGCGGACTCAACAACTGAAAGGATTGGACCCGTTCTGCTTCTCTTCGAAGCGGTGTATGCAAAATAAATTCATCCACTTGAAAAACTTTCTGAAGTTCCTTTAAAATCCCGTTAACATATCCTGGAGTTCCAGCAATAACACTTGCGGTCTGCTCTTCTATTTCGTAAGCTTCACCAGCCTGCTTCTCAAATGACTCAGCCTGCTCACGTGATTGAACTGTCAGCGTCCGGCCACTTTGTAGATGAACTTTAAATAGTTTGTGTTCGCTTGCCAGCTCCTCTGCTTTTTGTTGGGTAGGAGCTGCCACAACCGCTACTGATACGATAAAGCGCCCTTCTGGGTACTTGCTTCGGTAAGCAGAAGACGCTTCATACAGCTTGGTATCATCACTATTAATAAATCTGGCGAATACAAAATCCATTCCGAGGTTAGCGGCTAGTTGAGCGCTGTCTGAACTTGCACCAAGCAGAAAGGTTTCTGGCTTTTCAGGCGGTATCGGTGTTGCTTGAATACCAGAGAGCAAGTGAACATCATCGATTGAATTTTCAATTATCTTTTGTAATAAGGATGCACGTTCCCCAAAATCTTTTCCATCATTCAGAGTTCCAAATTGTAACGCCTTTGTTGATAAAGGAAATCCACCTGGTGCTTTACCAATGCCAAGATCTACCCTGCCCGGGGCAAGAGTGGATAAAACATGAAAATTTTCAGCGACTTTATAAGGGCTGTAGTGTTGAAGCATGACACCTCCCGAACCTACACGAATGGATGTGGTTTTCGATACTAAATAAGAAATTAATACTTCCGGTGAAGATCCAGCAACTTGTTCCATATGATGATGTTCCGATACCCAAAAACGGGTATATCCCCATTCTTCAGCTTTTTGAGCTAGGTTTACGGTTTGCTTAAGTGCATCAACTGCCGAACTCCCAGGAAAAATGGGGCTTTGATCTAATATTCCAAGCTTAAAACTCATATGACTTTCTCTCCAATCATTAATACCGAGTTAACAAATTGAATTAGTTGTTTTAATGTAATTGAAATTCATCCTAACATTGTGAACAAGCACTTGACAACACCTTATTTGATAGAAAAATTTATTTAATTCATAAAAAAATTCTATCAATTACTTATGAATTTGGAATGCCTTTGCCTAATAATTAACCACGCTCTCGCCTATCATGGTTTGAGATTTATTCTTCTTACCGCTATCAGAATAGGATTAATCAATGAGAGGAAGAGAAATGGAGAGAGGAGTCTATGAAAAGCTGGAATAAAAAAATGAAGAGTGGCTATGTGTGGAAGCTAAAATGGGGGGAATGTTCGCATCATGAATATGCTTGAAATCAAATTTGACCGAAACCTTAGGAATTACAACAACAAAGGTGCTAGGCACGAAAATGTGTCTGGCACCTTTGTCATGTATGTTCACCACTTATCATGGTTATATAATAAATCCTTGGCACTTTCATATAAAAAATGAGCGGCCTTAATAATGGCTTTTTCATCAACAGTAAAAGCTGGATGATGCCAGTCTTCGTTTCCGTTTGTACCAAAAAAGGCAAAGGTACCGGGGATATGTTGAAGGTAATAAGCGAAATCTTCACCACCCATTGAAGGTTCTGGATTGATTACATGCAATGATTGCTGCCGAGCAGACCTGCGTGCCATCTCTGTGACTGCCGGATGATTAAGAAGCGCGGGCGGTCCAGGAAACCAACCAATCTCAGCTTCCTGTGAAAAAGCAGCAGCAATATGATTCACAATCGAATAAAACTTTTCTTTTACTTCTTCGCGGATCCCAGAACTAAAGGTTCGGATCGTTCCTTCCAATATGACGTCACCCGGAATTACATTCCACGTGTTTCCACCTGTTACTCTCGTAACACTCACCACGGCACTTTCTAATGGGGATACATTCCGGCTGACGATAGTTTGAAGAGCGGTAATAAGCTGAGCCGCTGCCGCTATTGGATCTTTTCCGTGTTGAGGGATGGCCGCGTGGCTCCCCTTCCCTTGAAGAACAACATGAAAACGGTCTACTGCCGCCATTAACGGACCATCTTTTATCCCAATGGTGCCGACAGGCAAATTGGGTTTATTGTGCAGCCCAATCACAGCCGCTACATCGTCAATTTGACCATCTTTTATCACATGTACCGCTCCGCCACCTAATTCTTCTGCGGGTTGAAAAAGCAATCGCACTGTCCCGCACAACTCTGATTGATATTCTTTCAAAAGGTAGGCAGCACCTATAACAGCTGCCGTATGAAAATCATGGCCGCAAGCATGCATCACCCCTTTTACTTTCGAAGCAAATGGCAGCCCGGTTCGTTCCTCAATCGGAAGTCCATCGATATCCGCCCTTATGGCTACTGTCGGTCCGGGTCTGCCACCCTTTATATCTGCAAAAACACCTGTTTTCAATCCTGTATGACGGATTTCAATGCCCTCTTCCTCGAGCCAATTTTGAATTGATTTTGTCGTTTCAAATTCTTCATTTGATAACTCAGGATATTGATGTAAATGGCGCCGTATCGATATTAAGCGCTTTTCCAGCTCTCGACTCATACAGTCGCCTCCTTCTATAAATCTAAGCGATAGCATTTTACTAAAATATCATGATTTTGAAATTCCTTCGTTCGATCCCGTTTAAAGCCAAACCATTCATATAGTTTAATGGCCTTATGCATCTTATCAGTAGAATGTAGATACAAACTGGACGCACCTTGCGATTTTGCATAATTTACACTAGCCTTTAATAATTCCTGAGCGATACCGCGTCCCCTTGATTCGGGATGAACCGCCAACAACCGAATGATTGGTGAAAAAATCCCAAGTTCCGGCTTTTCATATGCTTTTTCAGATGACTGAAAAAGCTGTAATGTGCCAAGGATATCCTGATTGCACTTTGCAACCAACACCTTATCAACATGTGGATTATCCAACGAGGATTCAATATTTTTTAAATATCCTTCCCAAGCTTCCGGGTTCGAATATTCATGTTCATATTGTTGATAACTTTCTACCAATAAGCGGCGCACCGTCTCTTTATCTGCTTCAATCAATTCATCGACTACGATTGTATTAATCATACGTCCTCCCTTGGCCCCCTTCCTTTAATTCGCCCTTTCTTCTAAAAACGATACGGAAAAATCTCTTGATATCCGATTTAAAAATTGTCGTGTTCGCTCTTCCTTTGGAGCATTGAAAATCTCCAATGGTGACCCTTCTTCTACAATCACCCCGCCATCCATGAAAAGAACACGATCCGAAATCTCTTTAGCAAAACTCATTTCATGGGTTACAATCACCATCGTGATGCCTTCCTGTGCAATTGCTTTAATGACAGAAAGCACCTCCCCAACCAACTCAGGATCGAGTGCCGACGTTGGCTCGTCAAATAGAATGACCTCCGGATTTAAAGCAAGTGCCCTGGCAATTCCAACACGTTGCTGTTGACCTCCTGACAATTGCGAAGGGAAATGGTCATGCTTATCTCCCAAACCTACTTTTTCCAATAACAGCTCACTTTCCCGTTTCGCCTCAGCTTTCTTAAATTTTTTTGTAACAATTAACCCTTCCATTACATTTTCCAAAACAGTTTTATGAGCAAATAAGTTATAATGCTGAAAAACCATTGCCGATTGTCTCCTAAGGGATAAGATTTCCCTTTTGGTCGCCTTCTTGGACTTCACCTGTATATTTCCCACTTGAACGATACCCTCTTCTGGTTTCTCCAGAAAATTCAAGCACCTAAGTAGGGTCGTTTTCCCAGATCCACTTGGTCCTAGAATGGTAACTACTTCTCCCTTGCCTATTTTCAAATTAATCCCTTTTAAAACAGGCTGCTGGTTAAATGATTTTTTTATATCTTTTAAATAAATCATTGTATTCCTCCTCGATTATAGGCAGTGGCCTTTTTCTCAATTAAAAACGAAAGCCCCTCTGCAATGATTGTGAGACCCCAATAAATTAAACCAGCAGCGATAAAAGACTCCAAAAATTTCAAATTGGTGGATGCAACAATATTGGCTGCTCCTGTCATTTCTTTTTGGGATACAATGAAAGCAATGGATGACGTATGCAGAAATCCAATGAAAATATTCGTGAAATTCGGGATGGACTGAGCAATGGCCTGTGGCAAAACAATTCGCGTCATGGCTTGAAACGAATTCATCCCCACGGAATAGGCTGCCTCCATTTGGCCATTGGGGACACTGATAATTCCCGATCTGAATATTTCTGATAAATAAGCACCCGCACTCAACGATAAAGCGGTTAAGACAAATAAAATGATCGGAATGGAATTAGATTGTATACCCAAATCAAATTTCTTAGAGATTTGATCGATTAATAATGGAAAACCGAAATAAATGAGCATTATGTGCATGATAATCGGTGTTCCTCTAAAGAAGGAGACATAGCCATTTGCAATTCTACTTAGAAATTTCACTTTATAAATCCTAATCAAGGCAACAGCGAGACCGATAATAAAACCTGCAAGAAGAGGAAGAATCGTTAAGATAAGTGTGATCGGAAGTGCTCTAATAATCTCCTTAAAAGCAGTCCAAATGAATAATATATCAATCGTCAAGTCCTTCCCTCCTCCCTTTGTTATCCAGTAACAGACACATCAACAGATTGATGCCGATTAATGCGATTTTCATAAAGTCTGAATATCTTCTCGAACAATAGCACGACTGCATAATAGATGACAGCTAATGAGAGATAGACTTCGAGAGCGTGTGCAGTTGCAGCAATTAATGTCTCTCCCCTGCCCATCATATCCATTACGCCGATGGTAAAGGCAAGTGAGGTATCCTTCAAGGATCCAATAATTGAGTTTGCGATATTCGGGAAAGCAATCCGTATGGCCTGAGGAAGCACAATTCGAAAAAAACTTTGACTATTATTCATACCAACAGAATAGGCTGCTTCCGTTTGCCCATAATCTACAGCCTTAATCGCTCCTCGGAATATTTCTGCGAAATGCGCCCCATTACTTAATGCATAAGTAATAATGACGAAATACAGAGCATCCATTCTTGAAATATCAATATTAATGAATAAAAGAATTGCAGGCAGTCCATAAAAAACTAGAAATAATTGTATTAAAATAGGCGTTCCTCGAATGAATGAAATATACAAAATGACTAGTTGATTCAATACTGGGATACGAAATAATCTCAGGATGGCTGACGCTATCCCGATTACCATTCCTAATAAAACGGATGCTGCCAGAATTTGCAATGTTACTCCAAGGTAATATATTAACGTCGGAATGAAATCGACGATTAATGAAGGATCAAATGCTTTCCCCATGCTTTAGCACCTCCGCGCTTGCTACTATCTAATTAAAATCCTACTGAATAGTCTGCGCCAAGCCACTTTTTACTTAGTTCGCTAACTACCCCATCTTCTTTAAGCTCCACAAGTGCTTCATCAATTCTCTTCTGTAATGGCGTTTCGTCTTTTCTTAGCAAAAAGTATACTTTTGAATTAAGAAGTGGCTCACCCACAACCTTTTGCTGTGCATCTGCTTGTTTATTTAAGAAGTCGACGGCAAATGGTGTAGTAATGGTAGCATCCGCCCGACCAGTTTTGATTTGATTCTTCGTATCATCTACGCCTTGACCAGAATAGACAATTTCAATACCGGCATTATTTTCTTTATTATACTTTTCAAGAAAAACAGCAGAATTGCTCGTTGCACTCACTATCGCTTTTTTTCCTTTTAGATCTTTAATGGAGTGAATATCATTGTTGTCCTGATGAACTGTAACTTGAAGGGGAAAGACATTATATGGTTCTTTATTAAATAGAAATTTTTCTTTTCGTTCATCATTCACCTCCATTTGGTGCGCAACAAAATCTATTTTGTTCGTTTCTAAACTTAATAATAGATTAGAAAATTCCATCGTTTTAAATTCAAATTCATATTCAGGCAGCTTTTCATCGATTTGACGAACCAACTCGACATCATACCCTGTCAGCTTACCATTACTATCCAAAAAGCAAATATTAGGGAATTGCGTCCCAGTTCCGACAATGATTTTCCGTACTTTTTTATCCTTTGAATCTCCAGAACTGGATTTTGCTGTACTCGTTGTTTCATTCGAAGAGCAAGCTCCCAAAAAGGTAAGTAGCAGTGCCATAACAAGTAATAATGTTTTTTTCATCTCAATTCCCCCGAACATTTTTAATTACTAACAATTGGTTCTTTATTTTCAATAATGCGATACAGCGTTTCATCTAGAATTTTACGAAGATACACAATTTTTTCTCCATCGTGATCTCGTTCAGCAAAAATCTCATAGCCCCTTCTTTCAAATGGAACCAAGCCAAGGATGACGTTCAGCTGTCGCCAAATAGACGGCCGGCGCTTTCACCTGTTTCCGAAGTATGTTTTCTTCCACCCAGGTTAACAAAGTCGAGCCAAAACCTTTTTGTTTGTATAGGGGGTCGACTGCAAACCACCAAATGAATGGGTACGGACTGAACTGATCAGGATCATTCCATGGATGACGAACTGTCACAGTGGAAACAATTTGGCCCTCTTGTTCTAAAACATAAGTGAGATTCCGCCGAATATTATTCGTCACTAGCTGCAAATCAGCAGTCGCAGCGAGAAAGTTAATATTCAATTCCCTGATTGGTTCATAAGCCCGAAGTGTAACGTTTAGCACTTCGGGAGCATCCTTTACAGTGGCAAGACGGATTAGCTGTGTCATGATTAACTCCCCTTTTCTATAACATATTAATTACACAAGAATAGTCGGATTTATTTATGCAATCTTTCCTTAATTCAATCAGTCATTCTTTTAGACTCAGTTTTAATCGCGTGATTTTTTGTTATTGTACACGTTTAAGTACTTTTTCAAGATTAGGAATTCCAATTTCCGTAACGCTCTCATATACGCTACCTCGCCCAATTTCAATAATGGGCACATACCGAACACCATATTTGATTTCTAGAATATCTCGTCGATCATCATGATTGGTAACATCCACCGTTTGATAAGCGATCTCCTTTTCTTTTAAGTATTGTTTAACCTCTTCGCAATAGTGACATCCTTGTTTTGACCAAACGACGACAGATAACGCTTCTCCCAATTCTTATTCCTCCTTCAATTTTTAAATTGATTCTTCAATCATTGATTAATGCTTTCTTTCGCATAACGATTTTCCGGGAATGGAAGCCCCAAGTTGCCTCTTAATGTTTCTGCTTCATATTCAGTACGATATATTCCCCTTTTTTGAAGGATAGGGATCACATAGTCTACAAAGTCACTTAAAGCATTTGGAACACTTGAAGAAAAGATAAATCCGTCCGCACCCTTCTCGTCAAACCATTGCTGAATCAGATGCGCCACTTTCTCGGGAGTTCCAATAAAAGAAGTCCGGGGTGTTGTCTCCTTAAGTGCTACTTGACGGAGCGTTAACTGTTTCTCCTTCGCTTCCTGTTTGATTCGGTCAGTCGTACTTCGGAAACTGTTTTTTCCGATGTCTCCGAGATCTGGGAAAGGTGCATCCAGTTCATATTGGGAAAAATCATGATGATCGAAGTATCGTCCCAAATAGTCAAGCGCCTTATCTATAGAAACCAGGTTAGCGAGTTCTTGATATTTGTGCTCCGCTTCTTCCTCAGTTGCACCAATGATTGGCGCGATACCTGGCAGAATAACAATTTCATCAGGATTTCTCCCGAATGCAATAGCCCTGTTTTTTACATCTTGATAAAATATCTTGGCATCTTCCAATGTTGGTTGACCTGTAAAGATTGCATCCGCTTCTTTAGCCGCAAAATTTTTGCCAGCTTCTGATGAACCAGCTTGAAAAACGACAGGTCTCCCCTGTTTTGATCTGGCAATGTTGAGTGGTCCTTGCACGGAGAAAAATTCTCCTTTATGCTTTAATTGATGCATTTTAGAAGGATCAAAAAACTCACCGGTCTCTTTATCCCGAGTAAACGCGTCATCCTCCCATGAATCCCAAAGTCCCTTGGTGACTTGTATATATTCTGATGCTATCCGATAGCGTTTGGCATGATCAGGGTGTTCTTCAATCGTTTTGTTATAGTTCAAGGCCGTACTCTCAAGAGGGGTAGTAACAAGGTTCCATCCGCCACGACCTTGACTAATGTGATCAAGTGAAGCAAATTGCCGAGCTACAGTAAATGGCTCACTGTATGAGGTGGAAACTGTACCGACAAGCCCTATTCTTGATGTGAAAGCAGCGAGTGCGGATAAAATGGTAAGTGGTTCAAATCGATTTAAGAAATGCGGTATTGACTTCTCATTGATAAACAATCCGTCAGCAATGAAAAGTAAATCGAACTTTCCCTCTTCAGCCTTCTGGGCCTGCTCCTTATAAAATTCAAGACTAACACTGGCATCTGCTTGAATGTCTGGATGTCTCCAACCGGATATACTCCCTCCAACTCCATGAATAAGCGCTCCAAATTTCAACTTTCTCTGTTCAGACATCGATACTCCTCCTTTAATTAGTCGGTTTTCAACTTTGCTGACATCCCACATCTCCCCTAATTGCTGATGCCTTTTTAATTTTGGCTCGTAACGTGTTTCTCTTCAGATAAGGCTAATTGAAGTGGACTCAACAATCGAAAAGATCTGAACCTTTCTGTTTCCTTTAAAATTGGCGAATGTAGGATAAACTCATCTACTCCGTGCTTTTCATGTAAATTTGCTAAGACTTCTTTTACATAAGAAGGAGTTCCAGCAATAATATCGGAATCCTGTTCTTCTATTTCGTAAGGCTCCCCAGACTGCTTCCCGAATATCTCTGCTTGCGCTAAGGTTTGGACCGTGACAGAACGACCGCTTTTGAGATGAACTTTCACAATCTTCCGGTCACCTGTTAACTGTTCTGCTTCTTGTTGTGAAGGAGCAGCAATCACTGAAACCGATACCTTAAAGCTACCAGTTGGATAGATACTTTGGTAAATGTGTGCAGCATCTTCAAGTACAGTCTCATTACTGTTGATAAATCGAGCAAATACATAAGCTATCCCAAGTTCGGCTGCTAACCTGGCACTGTCAGTACTTGCACCAAGCAGAAACATCTTAGGCTTTTCGGAAGGTAGCGGTGTCGCTTGAATGCCTGCAAGCGGGTGAGATTCATTAACTGAATTCTCGATTATTTCTTGCAGGAAAGATAACCGCTCTTCGAAATCTTTTCCATCATTCACAGTTCCAAACTGTAGCGCCTTCGTTGATAAGGGGAGCCCACCTGGTGCCTTTCCGATGCCAAGGTCTACCCTGCCTGGCGAAAGATTCGATAATACGTGAAAGTTTTCCGCCACTTTATATGGACTATAATGCTGAAGCATAACACCTCCGGACCCTACCCGAATCGACTTTGTCTGAGCTAATAAATAAGAAATCAAAACTTCCGGGGAAGACCCCGCCAGCTGTTCGGCATGATGATGTTCCGATACCCAGAAACGGGTATACCCCCACTCTTCTGCATGTTTAGCCAGATTAATGGTTTGCTGTAGTGCATCAAATGCTGAAGCTCCTGGAAATATCGGGCTCTGGTCTAAAATGCCAAGCTTATAACTCATATTCTCTCCTCCTTTTTAATTCAAAGTTTACTTATGCGAATAATTATATTTTGACATATCCTATCACCTAAAACATGCTAATGGCAATGGTTTTACTAATAGAAAAAATTATTGTATTGATAGAAAATATCTATCAATTCGATTGTATTGGTAATTGCTGATGTTTTTTCTCAAATTTCCGAATTGATAAAAGAATGTCTTTCCATAATAAAGGGGATTCCACTCCATGATTTAAATGCGTCAGATAGATGTGCTGCTTTATCTTGATTAAATGTGACACATCCACTTCAACCAACGTACCTTGTTCTAACTCTTTTTTAATACATAAGTACGGTAAAAATCCGATACAGCTTCTGCTAAGAATTAGCGACTTCGCCACTTCCAGGTGATCAACCTGAAAATCAATGCGCGGCTCTACATTTGATACTTCAAAAATTTTATGAACGTGGTTCCAGTCAAGCGCACCACACTCAAAAAATACCAACGGCTCCATTGCTAATTCCTGTACTGTTAGCCCAGTTCGAAGTTGAAATGGATGTCCTGGATACACGACTAAACGAATCGAATTATCAAGGGTTTTGTAATTTTGCAGACCACTATGTGTAATATCCTTCATAAAGGCTATATCAACCTGTTTCTGAAGCAATTTTTCCATTAATGCATCATTTGTTGCTGAAATGAATTTAAAGCGTAAATTTGGGTTTTCCTTTTTCCATAGAGGAAGAGCAAATGGAATAAAGTATTGCGATGTAATGATATTAGCCCCTATCGTTATTTCCTCCAGTTCGCTTCCTGTCTTCAACTGCTGTTTCCCCTGGTGAAAGGTACGAATAATTTGATCCGCAAATGGAATGAAGGCTTTCCCTTTTTCGGTTAAAATAATCCCTCTTCCTTGCCTCTCAAATAGTACTGAATCGAGTTCACTCTCAAGCGTCTTAATTCTTGCCGAAACCGTTGGCTGTGATAAAAACATCGCCTCTGCGGCTTTATGAAAACTATTAAGGTGAACAACATACATAAACGCTTCAATATGATCAATATTCATCTTGCCAACTCCTTTTTCCAAAATGAACGCAAAAAGCTCCTGTTCGCTTATCGCGTTCAGGAGCTTTCGGTTGTCCAATCAGCCCATCCACTTATAATGATTCTTTCTCCGATTTTAATCTGATAAATCCAATAAGTAAAGTATAATTTAAACATCACAACAACGAATAGATCACATTTTTTTCCGTTATCTTACAATTTGATTTCAATACTATTTATGCAGATGAAAATTTCAGTATTCTAAGTAAATAAAACGAATAATCCCATTCTCTTACTGCCCGCTTTTCAATCCTAAGTGTGCATCTTTTTTACAAAATAGAAAAGAACGGTCATCCTAATGGATTAATTCCTCAACAACAAATTGATATCAATTAAATCAAGCAAAAGCAAACGTTACCCTTACGCAAACCTTACTTTCACAAGCAATTGAAAAATCTTCCTCTGATCCAACTTTGGCACAAGAAGCCATTAAACAAGCTGCTCAAGAAATTGCCCAAGCCCAATCTTCCGTAAATCAGGTTTACAATACAGTACAAGCTCAGCAAGCGGAATGATTTTGGGGATTATCTCGATTAATTGATTCAAAACAAGAATAAAGAGGCCTATATCCAAATCCAGGAATAGGCCTTTATATAACGAATGTATTTGTTGAATCCAAGCTTTTTCACCCCCACTTATTTAATGGCGGTATGCTTTGCGGGAACTTAAACGCATTGTATGGATCATACCTCGTTTTCACTACTCGAAGCCGTTTGAAATTTTCTCCATAATACGCAGCTGGTCAATCTTTAATGGTGTAACGATACGCCCGGTAAGCTTTGTTCTTTCCAAAAGATAGCCCCTTCCTCGGGCAACATCCTATGAAAAAAGCTGGCAAGAAGACATATTCCTAAGCTTATTGATTCATTCCCCCTGCTGGCCCCCCTTGTTACGGGGTCAAATTAGCTACACTCGTGAGTTTCGCTGTTTTACTCGTGAATTCAACGATTTTACCCGTGAGTTTCGCTGTTTTACTCGTGAATTCAACGTCTTCTCGTGAGTTTTGCTGTTTTACTCGTGAATTCAACGACTTTACTCGCGAATTTCGCTGTTTTACTCGTGAATTCAACGACTTTACTCGTGAGTTTCGCTG
>NZ_JVPL01000053.1:0-8024 GCF_001054655.1 Bacillus sp. 220_BSPC | reverse complement strand
CCCGCGGAAAGCGAGTGCCTGGAGTGGAAATCAACGCTCAAATTTTACAAACCCTCAAGTAAAAAACATAAAGGATATTCAAATTTTCTTTAAGTCACAGATCGGGGTAAGAGCATTCCGATCCTCTTTTGTCGTCTACTGAAAAGAGGCGTTCTACTTCTTGGTTTTAATTCTATACCAATACTTATATTTTTCTTCAAACCCCAATTTTCCGTACAACCTTAAAGCAGGTACGTTCGTTTCTATCACCTGAAGATAAGCATTTTTTGCTCCATTTTCTTTACCCCAATGCAATAGATTACGAATGAGAATTGCACCATTGCCTTGGTTTCGAAAGTTTTCATGGGTAATGATATTGTACAGGCCTATGTATTCGTCTTCCAAAACACCCAGTCCACTTGCTGTCACGGTTCCGCCTTCATCAGTCAACAACATAAAGCATGTTTTTGGAATGATATTCCCTAACATCTTTTTCAGGATGGTTGGGTCATGATCATCAATATTACTTAGCAGGCAGAAATCGTGAAACCATTCATCATGTAAATGATCATACTTTATGACATTGGTTTCATTCGGTGACTCTGTATCTGCCAAATTCAATACCTGGACACTTGTTGTTCCTTCAAGGGCATACCCAGACTCTTCCAGTACACGATCCAAGTTGATAGGGTTTGCCTGTGGAGTCACTTTGTACACGGCCTTATCATTCCTTGCAAAATATAATTGTTCACAATTCGAAATTTTCTTTTTCACATTTTCATTCGATGTATAGATGGGGCTGATGGAATTCGCCCGTTTCGTATATCCATCCGCAAATCGGATAACCCATCCATCATAGATTTGCGTTTGCATGGCGGGTAAAGCATTCAGCGATAATTCTTCAATCTTCTGTATCCATTTGGACTGTTCCAGATTCCTCCTCCTCTCCAAAAGTCTATTTGACCATTATATTATACATGCCGCCCCATTTTTTTTAATAGAACCAAATAAAAGAAGCGGCACAATGGCCGCTTCAGTTGAACAATGTCATATAAATGATTCCAAACAGAAAAAAGATTCCGCAACAAACTATTAAGACTTTTGCAAGTTTCTCCACAGCTTACTCCCTCTCATGAAGGGCATTAAGAAATTCCGGCTCCGATGACAAAAGATAATGCGATTGATATGATCATCGATAGGAATCCAACTGCCCGATTATCTTTTTGTATTTCTTCATCTATTTTAAATCCAGGAGTCATAAATTCAAAAATGAAATAACCGATCAACAGCAGGACAAAACCGTAGACGCCCCAGCCAATCATGGTAAGAAGCGAATTCTGATGGAGAATGGACTGTTGGAATACATAGGCGATCCCAAAAATTTTACCACCTGTTGCCAACGCGACAGAAAGGTTTCCCTGTTTGATTTCCTCCCAGTTCTTGTACTTTGTGACAAGTTCAAAAATGGCTAAAAAAACAATCATGCACAGAATAACGACACTGTAACGAGCAGCTATATATACATATTCATTTTCCCACATGTTCTCCATGGTCCAACTCCCGAATGGTAACTAGCCACCCGGCTTGGCTGAATTGCCGGAATGACCGCTTTCCTTTATTTAAATTCCACCACCGTAACACCTGTTCCGCCTTCACCGGCTTCGCCGAAGCGAATCCTTTTGACAGAGCGGTGATTTTTCAAGTATTCCTGGACCCCGGACCGAAGAGCACCCGTCCCTTTACCATGAATGATGGAGACACTCGAATAGCCGGCCAAAAGAGCATCATCAACGTACTTTTCCACTCTTGATATGGCATTTTCAAAGCGCTCTCCACGAAGGTCAAGTTCGACGCTAACGTGATAATCGCGGCCTTTGATCGTGGTAAGCGGCTTTGTTTCTTTTACTTTTGTGCTCTTGATGAATTCCAGGTCAGACTCCTTCACCTTCATTTTCATGATGCCGATCTGAACCTGCCATTCATTATTTGAAACCTTCTCAATCAAGTGACCTTTTTGACCAAAGCTTATGACCTTTACTTCATCTCCAGGTTTCAAGCTTTTATCCAGCGGCTTCGCCGCTTTATTTGTTGTTTTTTTCACTTTAGGCGCTGCTTCTTCAAGCCGTTTTTTGGCATCGATCAGTTCATGCTCTTTAACATCGGCATGCTTTTCAAGTCGCAGTTTACGTAAGTCGGCAATGATCGCTTCCGCTTCCCTTTGTGCATTTTCAACGATTGCCGCTGCCTCTTTTGCTGCCTTTTCAACCATCGCATCCCGTTCTTGATGGTACTCATCAATTTGCTTTTGAAGGTCTTTATGAAGAATTTCCGCCTGTTTCAGGTGATTCTTGGCTTCCAGTTCCTCTTCTTCAGCCTTCTTGCGGCTGTCCTCAAGGGACGCTATCATATTTTCAACTTTATTCGTATCCTCACCGATATGGCTGCGGGCGTTGCTGATCACGGTTTCTTCCAAACCAAGGCGCTTGGAAATTTCAAACGCATTACTCCGCCCTGGTACACCGATTAAAAGTTTATAGGTGGGACTCAAGGTTTCCACATTAAATTCGACGCTTGCATTAATGACGCCTTCCCGATCATATCCATACGCTTTTAATTCCGGGTAATGTGTCGTTGCAATCACACGTGCTCCGCGCTTATACACTTCATCCAAAATGGAAATGGCCAAAGCTGCACCTTCCTGTGGGTCAGTTCCCGCTCCAAGCTCATCGAATAAAACAAGACTGTCATAATCGACATGCTTAAGGATATCGACAATATTGACCATATGCGAAGAGAATGTACTTAAGCTTTGTTCAATCGACTGTTCATCGCCAATATCGGCATAAACAGAGGAAAACACAGCCGTTTCGGAACCATCCAGCGCAGGGATCTGCAGACCGGACTGGGCCATTAACGTACAGAGGCCAATCGTTTTCAGGGTTACCGTCTTACCACCTGTATTCGGACCGGTGATGACGATTGTCGTAAATTCATCACCAAGAAAAATATCATTGGCCACGACGACATCATTCGGAATGAGCGGGTGTTTCGCTTTGAATAATTTTACGCGCCCCTCATTATTCAGAATCGGCTTGGATCCTTTTATCGCTTTTGCATATTTTGCCTTGGCAACAAGGAAATCGATTTGTGCCAGCACTTTGACATTATGAAGCAATTCAGGGGTGAACGCACCGACTTTTTCCGATAGTTCGACCAATATCCGTTCTATTTCCTGCGTTTCTTTCACTCGGGTTTCCTGCAGGACATTATTCAGCTGAACGATTGCTTGCGGTTCAATGAACAACGTCTGCCCTGATGATGATTGATCATGAATGATCCCCCCATACACACTGCGGTATTCCTGTTTTACCGGGATGACGAATCGGTCATTCCGGATGGTGATGATGGCATCGGATAACATTGTTGATGCATTGGAAGAACGGATCATACTTTCCAGTTTTTCCCTTACACGACTTTCGTTCGTCCGAATTTGGTTTCTTAGGGTACGAAGCTTGTCGCTGGCAGAATCCATCACTTCGCCATGTTCGCTTACTGCATACGTAATTTCCTGCTGCAAATCAATCAATGGATGAAGGGAATCGATATATTCGGCTAAAAGCGGAACATCAATTTCCTGCTCTGCTAGTTCTTCGAAGAAACGGCTTAAGATCCTGCCGGCACGAATCGTACTCGCAAGTTCCATCAGTTCCATCGGTGAGAGCATACCGCCAATCTGTGCCCTTTTTGCATGTGGACGGATATCGAAAATTCCGCCCAATGGCAAGTTACCTTTCAACCTTACGATTTTGGCAGCCTCATCTGTTTCTTCCTGCCATCTCGACACTTCTTCAAAATCCGTGGAAGGCATCAATTGCTCTGCCTTTTCTTTTCCTATGGATGAGGATGCGTGTGAGATTAGTTGTTCTTTTATCTTATGAAATTCCAATGTCTTTAAAGCTTTATTATGCATGGAGTTAAAGCTCCTCCTTATTTATGGGCAAATAGTTAATCATTTCTCTTTAAAAACGCCAATAAGCCATCCGTATCCCTTGCATTAAGAACCGTGGATTCTTTAATCCAGCCCTTTTTGGCTGACGAGACCCCCACAGGCATATGTTCAAGCATGTCGATGCTGTGGGCATCCGTATTGATCACGATTGGAACGCCTGCTTCCTGAGCCTTGCGCAGATGCGGAGGTGCCAAATCCAACCGGTTCGGATTCGCATTCAATTCCAAGGCCGTATTCGTTTCACGGGCCAGTTCGATCAGCATTTCTATATCCACATCATATCCGGTGCGTCTGCCGATGATCCTTCCCGTTGGATGGGCGATGATATCGACATGCGGATTATTCAGAGCCGTTTTTAAGCGCTCCATGATCGTTTCCCGAGGCTGCGAAAAACTTGAGTGAATCGATGCGATCACCAAATCCATCTCTGCAAGCAGCTCATCGTCATAATCAAGTGTCCCATCAGGAAGTATATCCATCTCTATCCCGGAAAGAACGGTAAAGTCAGTGTATTTTTCATTAAGTTCATGGATGATTCGTTTTTGTTCACGTAAACGTTCAGCGGTCAAGCCGTTCGCCACTTTCAGATATTGCGAATGATCGGTGATGGCCATATATCGATACCCTTTTGCACGGCATGCTTCAATCATTTCTTCGATCGTATGGGCACCATCACTCCATGTGGTATGCATATGGAGATCACCTTTAATGGCCTCTAAAGATATGAGAGGTTGTTTAGCATCATAATGCTCCACTTCCGTTCCGTCTTCACGTATTTCTGGCGGAATGAAAGGAAGGCCAAAATGATTATAAAATTGTTCTTCCGTTTCAAACGTCAATACATCACCGGTTTCAGTCACTTCCACCCCATATTCGCTGATTTTCTCTCCGCGATCTTTAGCAAGCTGGCGCATCCGCACATTGTGATCCTTCGAACCTGTAAAATGATGAAGTGTCGTGATGAATTCCTTATCCTTGACGATTCGGAAATCGACAGAAATGTCATATTCATAATCAAGCACGACCGATACCTTTGTATCACCGGCCGCAATCACCTGTTTTATCCCTTTTATTGCAAGCAGTTGATTCTTGACCTCTTCGGGATGATCTGTCGAAATGATGAAATCGAGGTCCTTGATCGTTTCCCTCATACGCCGGATGCTGCCCGCCCTGGAAGAACGGATGATGTAATCCATGTTAGCAAGGACCGTTTCAATATCAGCCGCAATCGGCATCATGAAGGCTAGGGGCAGCCGATCGGGCCTTGAACCAGCCTCGGCAATTGCAGACAGGATCTTCTCTTCCGTTTTTTTGCCGAAACCGGCAAGCGCCGCGACCCTGCCTTCCTCACAGGCGATTTTAAGATCATTCACATCTTTGACATGCAGCTCTTTATGAAGCTTGGCAATTTTCTTACCGCCCAAACCTTGAAGCTGCAGAAGCGGAATCAATCCTTTTGGCACCTGCTCCTGAAGCTCTTCAAGTACAGTCGATTTCCCTTCATTTATATACTCATCGATGACGGATGCCGTTCCTTTCCCGATTCCATTCAAAGCGGTAAAATCTTCGATCTCCGTCAGGCTCCGGTCATCCGTTTCCAAGGCGCCCGCTGCCTTTCGGAAAGCTGAAACCTTAAACGGGTTCTCTCCTTTTAGTTCCATATATATTGCAATTTTTTCTAATAGTTTAATGATATCTTTTTTATTAATTGTCACTTAATTCACCGCCGAAAAAATTAGTAGGGTGTCCCATGTTCACTTTCTTAAAGATACCTTTCTTGGAGGTAAAGTACAAGCAGTCAGATTCTTAACCCTCGAATCAAATAGAAGGAAGCTACATGCCGCTACATAAAAAGGGGCCTCCCCCGTGTTCAAAGTATAGGAATCCAGGACTTTGAGAAAAGGAGGCAGGCCCTCTTATACTGACATTAAGATTGTTTTACATCATGAAACCAAAGTTCCTTCACTTGCTCGGAAAGGAACGGCGTATGTTTCACGATCGATTCTGCCAGAAATGAGCCAGTTAATGGTTTCTGGATGGAATCCATTGGCAGCATGGCAGCTATATATAATATAATAAACATGATAAGATAGACTTCGAGAAAACCCAATATCCCTCCGCCCCAGCGATTCAGCTGCTTTAATATCGGTAGATGGGTAATGAAATTAAGCATGGATCCTATCATTTGCCAAAGAATCTTGGCAGCAAAGAAAATGATTGCAAAGGCAATTGCATTGTAATACGCCGTATCAAGCCCGACTGTATCGAAAAACATATTAAGGGTCGAGGAATCACCCATCGTTGGGAACGGAATCCATAATTTCAGATTGGGAGCAAGATCTCCGTAAAATACATAGGCGACGATGAAGGCTACAATGAACCCAGTCATATGAACCGTTTGTAAAATGAAGCCACGCTTTAAACCGATTAATAAACCGATTAAAAGAATGGCCAGAATTGCTAAATCAAGCATGTACTCAGTCCTTCTCTCTCTTTAATTCCAGTTGAAGCTGGTCTAGTTCATCTTTTAATTTAATATATTCATGGATGGTATTCACGGCCGTTAGCACCGCTAGCTTGCTTGTATCCAAGTATGGATTTTTCATCCTGATCTCTCTCATTTTTTCGTCAACCATCGAAGCGACCAGGCGCATATGACTTGCGCTTTCTGTGCCGACGATTGTATATGGCTGTCCGTATATATCAACTGTTGTTTTATTTCGTTTATCGTCTGACAAAATGATGCCCCCAATCTAAACAATCCTAATTCTATCATATCATGAAGTTTTTCGTCATGAAAGAGAGTACATCGTCATTTCTTGCATAAAAATTTCAATAATTTGTCAAACGATATCGAATTTAGGAAGAAGATTACCTATTAAACAAAATGAAGTTAGGAGCTAACCCATTATGTCCCATGTTGTTTTACTTATCAGTCCTGAACAAATAAAGGCGATGAAGTCCCATTATTCTTCATCCTTGGCCGCCAAGCAGCCGCCGGGGAGCATCTTTTCCGCCAAACCGCCGCTATGTACGGTGACGGCCTATAAATCCGGGAAGGTCCTTTTTCAAGGTAAGAATGCCGAAATAGAAGCGGTAAAATGGCAAAAAGGTACCACTGCTGCGGCTCCAAAGAAAAAAACGGCATCCTCTGCATCGGTCAACGTCCATCGATATTCGCCGCCTGCAAATATCGGAACCATGTCAGTGATTGGTTCAGACGAGGTCGGAACAGGAGACTATTTCGGCCCGATGACCGTCGTAGCCGTATATGCCAAGAAGGAGCAACTCGCTCTATTAAAGGAGCTTGGTGTCCAGGATTCCAAAAATCTGAAAGACCCACAGATCATCGACATTGCCAAACAGATTAAGGATGTAGTGCCCTTCAGCCTGCTCACATGCGACAACCCGAAATATAATGCGCTGCAGGCAAAGGGAATGTCACAAGGAAAAATGAAGGCACTCCTCCATAACCAAGCAATCAAGCACCTCATGCAAAAAATCCAGCCAGAACAAGCGGAAGCCGTCCTTATTGATCAATTCGCTCAGCCAGAGGTATTTTTCAATTACCTAAAAGGCCAAGAACTATTCCAAGCTAATGCCACCTATCTATGCACAAAAGCGGAAGGCATTCACCTTGGAGTGGCAGCCGCATCCATCCTGGCCCGATATGCATTCGTCAAACGCTTTGACTTGCTGAGTGAAAAAGCCGGATTCAAAATCCCTAAAGGTGCCGGATTTGCAGTCGATGAAGCGGCCGCAAGATTGATTCACGAAAAAGGAATCGATTCATTACACGAATTCACGAAAACCCATTTTGCCAACACAGAAAAAGCGAAGCGACTCTATCAACAGAAATATCATAAATAGAAGAAAGCGGCTGATCTTCCTGAACAGCCGCCTTTTTATCGTGAGTTTGTGCGGTTATTCGTGAGTTTGTGCGGTTTACTCGTGAGTTTGCGCCATTTTCTCGTGAATTTCCACTATTTACTCGTGAATTCACGCCTTTTACTCGTGAATTTGCGTTTTACTCGTG
>NZ_JVPL01000052.1:0-521 GCF_001054655.1 Bacillus sp. 220_BSPC | reverse complement strand
AAAGCCATGGAAAAAGGCGGAATTCAAAAGGAACAGGTTCAGTTTCTCCTGGCAGGAGATCTAATCAATCAGATTACTCCGACTAGTTTCGCATGCCGAACAATTGGTGCCCCTTATTTTGGGTTGTTTGGTGCCTGTTCTACCTCCATGGAAGGATTAGCTTTAGGGGCCTATATTGTCAATACAAACGGAGCCCAATATTTGTTAACAGGAGCTTCCAGTCATGATACAGCCGTTGAAAAACAATTTCGTTATCCAACTGAATACGGTGGACAAAAACCACCTACTGCACAATGGACCGTGACAGGTGCTGGTGCGGCTTTATTAAGTAATACCGGGGAAGGGCCACGTGTCACGTCTGCAACCATTGGCCGTGTCATCGATATGGGATTGACGGATCCATTTAATATGGGAGGGGCGATGGCTCCAGCTGCAGTTGATACCATTGAAGCTCATTTAAAGGAAAGGAATATTGATCCATCTTATTACGATTTAATTGTCACCGGGGATCTTGGCCAGAT
>NZ_JVPL01000051.1:0-6805 GCF_001054655.1 Bacillus sp. 220_BSPC | reverse complement strand
CTTAAATAGTTTCGTTTTAAAAACAACAATCTTTACGAAAAGAGCCTTTATATTATAGTGACTTATTTTGATCTTCTTGATCTTTTCCAATGACTTTTATCAATTCATCCAGCTTTTCATTTCTTTCTTGATCTAATCTTGTCTTTGCATTGATGAATTTTATGATCTTAATTATGAAATAAACACTTAAAAAAATAAGTCCCAAATAAAACAAAATCGGTATGATTGCAAAAAGCCCTATTAAACTGCTGGCTTGGTCCATGAATAATCCCTCCCAAATGTAAAATATAGTATTATTATACAGGAAAAACAAAGAAGGCGTCCGATATCGATTTATTATTCAATTAATTTGCTTAAAAAAACTGAAGCTAGCTTTTAATTGTTCCAATTAGTCATTAGATAGGGTAAAACAATATTCAAGGATTTGGGTCAGAAAAAGGGAGATGTTTAAGTTACCCATACAAAAACCCTTTATCTATTAAAATATAATATCATGACCATATTTTTCTTAGCGATCTAATCAGAAAATGCCTCGTATTTCTTTTATACATGATCCCTTTTTATAATAAGGCTTTCCATATCAAGGAACCTTGTCGACCTTTTCCGGGTATTAGAGGTTCGTGTATACGTAAGACCAAGAGTTTCCAAAAGTCTTGAAACTCCACCAAATGTATACCACTATCCTCATTCCTGTTCAAGCTCAGACAATTTTCAGCTAAAGTGTAATTCTTTAATTCGAATAAGGTTAGTGTTAACATATAGTAAGTATATCTTCCAATGAAGGAGCCAATCATGAATTCCAATATTTTATTGCGTAATAATGTAAAGATTAGAGGAAGAGGTACACGACCAATGATATTTGCACCAGGTTTTGGTTGTGATCAAAATGTATGGCAATCAGTTGCAAAAGATTTCGAAGATGAATACCATATTATTCTATTTGACTATGTTGGGTCAGGTAATTCAGATATACAGGCATATAATGTGGAAAGATACAGTACTCTTGATGGGTATGCACAAGACGTACTTGATGTTTGTTCCGCATTAGACCTAAAAGATGCTATATTTGTTGGACACTCTGTTGGATGTGTGATAGGCATGCTGGCATCAATTAAACATCCTGAATATTTTTCTAAACTTGTCCTGGTTGGTCCTTCCCCTTGCTACCTGAATCTCCCTAATGATTATTACGGGGGATTCGAGAAAGAACAACTTTTAGGATTGATTGATATGATGGACAAAAATTACATAGGCTGGGCAACCGCTTTTGCGGGAACGGTCATGAGTAATCCAGATCGCCCAGGGCTTAAACGGGATTTAGAGAATCGTTTTTGTTCTACTGATCCCATTATCGCAAGACAATTTGCGGAGGTTACCTTTTTTGCAGACAACCGTAAAGACTTAGCGAAAGTAAAAGTACCATCACTCATTTTGCAATGTTCCAATGATGTTATTGCACCGTCAGCAGTAGGTGAATATATTCATAAGCATCTTCCTGATAGTACATTGAAAATGATGAAAGCAACAGGACACTGTCCACATATGAGTCATCCTGAAGAGACGATATTCTTAATTAGACAGTTTTTGGATGAATTTCCGACAAACGATTTATAGATAGAGATGGGTGTGAATTTTTGTGAATGAACAACTAAATGAGGCACCCTGCGGATATTTAACTTTATCAGAAGAAGATGATATTTTATCCGTTAATCAAACCTTACTTAAATTATTGGGGTATAATCTCGATCAATTGCAAGGGCAGCCTATTAATTTTATCCTTTCGGCTTCAGCTATACTCTTTCATCAGCTTTATCTGGTTCCTCTGATTAAGTTAGAAAATCAGATTGAGGAAATATATATATCCTTAAAGTCTGTAGATGATGAAGAAATACCTATGTTACTCAACGCTGTTCAAAGAGAGCGAGATGGAAGAACCATTATTGAGTGTGTGGTGATTCCAATGCGAAAAAGAAACGAATTAGAAAATGAGCTTCTTATAGCGAAAAAAGAGGCAGAGACCGCACTAAATGCTAGGAATAAGGCTTATGCTGATTTAGAGATTGCTCATGAAACGATGAAAATGCAAAAGAATAAGCTGATTGAATTGAACGAAAAAAATGAAAAATATAAAGTAGATACAGAAAGAGAACTGGGTCTTGCCAAAAAAATCCAACAGACACTATTACCAGTTCCTATTATTAATGAACATCTTGAAATTCAAGCGTATTATAAAGGATCCAATCAATTATCGGGTGATATATATGGTTTTTACCAAATTGACGCCAAACGGTATGGCCTTATCCTACTTGATGTGATGGGGCACGGGCTTTCTTCTGCCCTAATAACCATGTCCCTACATTCCATATTTGAAAGATTAATTTTAAAAGGTTCAGAAGTGAAAACGGTGATGAAGGAATTAGATGACCATCTCCATTCTTTATTCAAAAACACAAGTAAATCTTCTCATTACTGCACTGCCGTCTACCTTTTAATCGATACTGATAAGAGAGAAATTAATTATATCAATGCCGGCCATCCATCCGTTCTTTTACAGGATATAAACGGAAAACAATATGAGTTGCGTTCTAATCGGCCACCACTCGGGATGTTTGAAGATATAATTTTTAAAACAAATACCCTTACATACAATAAGGAAAGTATGCTATGCCTTTATACAGATGGAGTTGAAGAACCTATAGGTTCAGACCGTTTATGCTCATTGTTAAAGACCTATTCTGCTGCCCCTTTATCTACACTTAAGGAAGAAGTTATACAATCGCTTAGATATGAAGAGGACACTCTCCAACGTAAAGATGACCAATGTCTTATTTTAGTTAAACTAAAATAAAAAATCAGGGTTGTGCCATCTGCTACATAAACTAATCCAAGTTACTGTTCAATTTCTTGGGAGTTCGTATAGTGGATACTATGTTCGAAACGCCCTTCTATTTAGGGATTAACTTTAGTTCAATGAACTTTAATTTTCTATGTCCCATGCTTAAAAACACTCAGCCATAATGGTTGAGTGTTTTTTTCATCTTTATATATTTCAGCGCTATTCCACTAATATATACCACGCATGCCCAAATAAAAAAGGCAGCCACTAGGCCTGCCTCTGTTGAACAACTTATATCCAGTCATTCATTTAGTGATTAATAAAAACGGCGCCTGTTTTTTTTGCATTTGCACTTACATTTACAACGCTTTCCAGGAAACCATACTGTACTTGGGTCATTGTTCTCAAAACATTTTTCTTCATAACAACAATTTATCTCCATCCTAACACCCTCCTTACTATTGTATATGCATGGACTGATGGAAGGTGTGGACAAGTTGCTAAAAGTTTAGACTGAATGCAAATCAATTCATCTTCCATGATTCTGGACAATTTCCAATGTATGTGGAAGCAAACTGAAATCTCCCCAAGTTTTATGGCCAGGAATACAATCTTCGCATCATTATAAACATACATTAAATTCTTCATCGTATTGGCCAAGCTTCCAGGTTAGCTTCATCAATGATTCCAGAATTCTTTTGTTCAAGCTCGAATATCATATCACCAAATAATAAAGCCATTCGCACCGACCTTATTACCTTGGATTTCCGTATATGTTGTATGAACCCATACATCCTTCTTTATTTGAGTTAATATTATTGATCCATCTTCACTCGTTAATACCGTTGTTTTTGATTTGGTCACATGAGCTGAAGCCGGCGTGGGAAATGTTTAGTAATAAAAAACAAAAACTTGCTAACACGATTATAAAAATCCTTTTTTTAACTTTTTCATATAATTCTTCCTTTCTAAACTATATTTATAGATTTATATGCACTTCCAAATTTCAGTTCAAATATATGATTTCTCAACGATTAAACCATAATATAGTTATGTAAACAAATATTCTTCATAATTTTAAAAAGAGTCAATCGGAAAACCTCAATATCAAGTATTTAACGACGCATGCGGAAAATGATAACGCGAACCGAGCAATTTTATCCCTCTTCTTAAGATGCGGCATCCGGTTGAATGAGTTATTCACCTTTAGCTACTAGACTTGGTTTGCGAAGAAAAAAGCAATACTAGCAGGGATGACGGTTTAGTTCACGGAGTTTAGCAATCTGGCGAAAGTTATTGACAATGATTATCATTCCTATTAATATGTTGATGTAGTCATTGAAAATGAATATCATTATTAATTAGACATTTTTTGGTATATTTTTAACCTACATTATAAACAGTAAGGAGAAAATCAAAATGAAAAAGCTATTCATACCCTTCCTGCTCTTGTTCGTACTTATTCTTAGTGCCTGTGGGAACAACGAGAAAGCGAACGAAAATAATGATTCCAAGACAAAACCAGAAACAATTACATATCAATCAGAAACTGGTCCTGTTGAGATTCCTAAAAACCCAAAAAGAATAATTGCTCTCTCCAATGGACCTAATGTATTGGCTTTGGAAGGTAATATTGTTGGAATAGATCAATGGACTAATATGAATCCCCTTTTTCAAGATAGACTAAAGGGAGTGGAAGTCGTTTCAGAAGATGATCTGGAGAAAATCATTGAACTGGAACCAGACCTAATCATAGCGGGATCCGAGATGAAAAATATCGGAAAGCTAAATGAAATTGCTCCGACTGTTGTATTCACTTGGGGAAAATTAGATTATTTATCACAGCAGATAGAAATCGGAAAACTTTTAAACAAAGAAAAGGAAGCAAAAGAATGGGTTAAAGATTTCGAAACGCGTGCAGAAACAGCAGGAAATGCAATACGTGCAAAAATTGGTGAAGATGCAACCGTTTCTGTCATTGAAAATGATGCTAAAGAGTTTTATGTATTTGGAAATAATTATGCACGCGGAACAGAAATATTGTATCAAGCAATGGACTTGAAAATGCCTGAAAAAGTAAAAGAAAAGGCACTTAAATCCGGCATTTATGTCCTCTCATCTGAAGTGCTTCCTGAATATACTGGAGATTATATTATCTTTAGTAAAAACCCGGACGTAGTTAATTCATTTGTGGAGACCGAAACATGGAAAAATATACCTGCAGTTAAGAACGATCGTATATTTGAAATAAATAGTAAAGCATCCACTTACAGTGATCCAATCACTCTAGAGCATCTTCTGGAATTTTTCGAAAAATCATTTCTTAACAAATAGTATGCAAAGAAGGAATTCTTTAAATGAGAATTCCTTCTTTTATGTGTTTTATACTTGTATCTTCGAAAAAACAAAAAGCACTTTTGCCTAAAAGGCAATCAAGTGCTAAATATAACTGATATTCATATCAACAATGAAAAGGCCTAAACTTTACCGTTAAGGTCATACAAAAAAACAAGCTTTTCTTATCCTCCATTATTCTTTCTTGAGGTATTCTTCTAAAATACTCTTATCATATTCAGTTTCAGGTAAAAGACCCAAACGATTATATTCCCAAATAACCCTTCTTTCGTGATCATCTGCATCTGATAGATCTTCATAATCATAGTCAACCTTAAATTTTCCTGTACTTTCTAAAGTAAAAGTTAAATTGGTCCATTGTTCTTGATTATTATCTTTAAATTCATCTGATAATTCTTTTAAAACCTTCATTAACCTCCGCCATGTATCTCTATACTCTATTCTACTAATACTATGTAATTCAGGGATATCGTGACTATATATGAGTTTATCATTAATATTAGACTGATAGAAAAAGAACGCAGTCCCTGTCCCCTCATTAACTTCTCCATACAAAATTACTTTACTCCATTCTTCTGGAATCATCTCATTTACAGTTTGAGCTATTTTCTGATAATATTCATTTAGTTTTGATTCATTCATTTTTTATCCCCCCTGCTCTATTTTCAATTTTTCTTAACATTCCCAGGTTCACCTAATAAGTATTGTTAAGTAAAAAAACCTTCTCCCTTAGCAAGAAGGTCTATTTTATGTTGTTAGAACAACGGTAAACTACCCCTTTTTATATAATTATAGTTTTCAATATTATGGTTTAATGAGTAGTTTTCCAATAAGTATTTTTTTACATTATTTAGACTTTCAATATTAAAATAACCAGATTCAATTGCATTTTCACCTAATATTCTTAACGTTTCATCATCAATCACTTCAATCACTTGAGGAACAAAGTCTCTTTTTTCCTTTTTATATGCTTGATAAGTTGTATAAGAAACAGCATCTAAAACTGAATACCATGCATATTGTTTTTGTACATCTTTTTCTTTATTTGCAAAATCAGCTACATCTACAAAATCTTCGCTATCTATGTAGTTACACAAATCATCCGCATCGATTTTTTCTCCTTCAAGCCATTTCCAACAGGAATCTAGAGCTTCTCTACCAGTTTTATATCCGGGTTCGTCCATACTAATTATGTTATACATATTTTCAGCTATTACCAATCCTATTGCAACCTTAGCGGCTGCGTTTAGATTATTGATAAAATCCATAACTATCATTCCCTCTTTCTGCTACTGAATCTATTTGTCTAGTTGGCTACACTTTACCCGTACCCTTAGAAACACTCTCCCCTGAAACACCCTCTACTTTTCTATCCTTCACCGTGAATCTCTGATAGGCTTCCTTAATTGTCTGCTTTTCCATCACAACTTGGGGAAGGCTTGGTCCTCCTGCGAGGGATACTTGTTCCACACTTATACGTTTAGGAATTTCTTTTTTACAGATTTCTTCACCTATATTTTTTAACGTGGTTTTTCCTGATCTCGCGATGTCTGTTATTGTAGCCTGAACCTTCTGAACCTGCTTTTGCGCAAATTCCTTGCTGTAAGGGACGAA
>NZ_JVPL01000007.1:0-6208 GCF_001054655.1 Bacillus sp. 220_BSPC | reverse complement strand
GCCCCGCGGAAAGCGAGCATCTGGAGGGGAAATCAACCACACCTCACTACCTGGTAAATAGCAACAAAGTATGTGAAAACAGCCTTTTATTTAAATAACGCAACGTAAGGTACGAGACACCTGGGGACGAGCGCCTGGAGTGGAAATCAACAAATAATGAAGGGATAGATATGGTAGTGTAAACGGCTGAGGAGTTTGCGGCGGTGCAGGTCAATTTTTCGGATCTTAACAAAGAATGCTAATATAAGAAATAGATAAAAGAGGGAAAGTAGGTGGCTCTTATGGAGAAGCAGGTACATATTTTAATTGTTGAAGATGATAATGATATTAGCGGATTGCTTTGCAATATGATGAAAAAAAGTGGATATGTCCCTCAGCCGGCATTTTCAGGGACGGAAGCAATATTGTACGTGGAGAAAAAGAAATGGGATATGGTGTTGTTGGATTTAATGCTGCCAGGAATGGACGGGGAGGAAGTTCTTCGTAAAATTAGGGAGCATCATCATGTCCCTGTTTTGATTATATCCGCAAAAGGAGAACAGCAAACGAAAATAAATGGATTGCGCGCTGGGGCAGATGATTTCATTACGAAGCCATTTGATATTGAAGAAGTAATGGCAAGAATAGATGCTCATTTAAGAAGATCTTCAACCATGAAAAGAATAGAGGAAAAGAACCAGCTTACGTATAGAGGCATTACTGTGGATACTGATACGAAAATAGTTATCGTAAATGACTTGAAGGTAATACTAACGGCAAGAGAGTATGCCATTTTGGAATTACTTATTTCCTATCCTCAAAAAATATTTTCGAAAGCCAATGTGTTTGAAGCGGTTTGGGGAGATGATTATTTAAGGGATGAGAATACGGTGAACGTCCATATGAGTAATCTGAGAAGTAAATTGGCTAAAGCGAGCCCAACTGAAGAGTATATTGAAACCATTTGGGGAATGGGATATCGCTTAAAATAACTTAAGATTTTCTTAAGGTTTTCTTTATAATCCCTTATGATTTTCATTTTATGATGAATCACAGATAAGGGAGGAAAAAAATGAGTGAATATATATTAAGGACATCCGGTTTAACAAAAAAATATAAACATACCACTGCATTAAATAACGTGAATCTATCTATCAAAAAAGGTGCCATATATGGCTTCATTGGTCAAAATGGAGCAGGGAAGTCAACCTTTATTAAACTTGTGGCAGGATTAGCCTTTGCAAGTGAAGGAAGCATTGAATTATTTGGGGAAATCGATCCGGAAAAATTGATTGAAGCAAGAAAAAGAGTCGGAACCATTATTGAAGGGCCAGCTTTATTTCCTCATATGACGGCTAAGCAAAACCTGGAAGTCCATCGAGTGCAAAGGGGCATTCCCGGAAAAGAATGCATCGAAAAAACGTTAGCGCTTGTAGGGCTGCAACATACAGGAAAGAAAAAAACGAGAAATTTTTCATTAGGTATGAAACAAAGATTAGGACTGGCGATGGCGTTGTTGTCAGAGCCTGAATTTCTAATTTTGGATGAACCGATAAACGGCTTAGATCCAATGGGAGTAGTCGAAATCCGTGAGTTGCTATTAAAGTTAAACCGTGAGAAAGGAATTACGATTCTTATTTCCAGTCATATCTTAAGCGAATTGAATTTATTGGCAACTCATTATGGAATCATTCACGATGGAAAATTATTAGAGGAGTTAACAGCGAAAGATTTACAAGAAAAGTGTCAGCATTATTTACACATAAAAGTAGACAAGCCACATCAAGGAGTAGCGGTGCTGGAAGAAGAATTAGGTACGAAAGAATTTGAAGTAATGCCTGATGGAATCATCAAATTATATAAGTTTGTAGGTGAACCAGGCCTTGTTTCTACAACATTAGCAGCGAATGGGGCAGTGATTGAGCAGTTTATGCCAATGGGTGAAGATTTAGAAGAGTACTTTACAAAGCTTATTGGGGGCGGCAACCATGAATAATCTTATAAAAGCGGAATTGTATAAGCTTAAACATGATCGCTCCTTCTGGGCTATTGCCTTAACCATTATATTAATAGGAATTCTTGCTCCCAGTGAGATGCTAATTAGGGGAACTAGTGGAGAGATGAAAGGAATAGACGTTGTGATAGCGTTTGTTAATCAGAATGAACTGGTAATGAAATATGCCCCGTGCATTTTGGCTGGATTTTTTATTTCAAGTGATTATTCAACAGGTGTGATGAAAAATTTGATATCCGGTGGAAATAAAAGAATGGAAATCGTTCTTGCAAAACTGTCAGTCTTCACGATCGGTGCAATCATTATTTCCATCTTATTCCCACTTGTCCTATGGATAGTGTCCACTGTATTTTTTGGATCAGGGTCGCATTTATTCCCTAATATGTCCGTAGTGGAAAGCATTGTTCCAATGATAGGGTTACTTGCTTTGTATGGGGCGGCATTTGCTTCATTTATGACACTCATAGGACTCATCTTTACAGATAGTGGAAAGACCATTTCATTTTTATTTGTATTCACTTTCGGATTGGAGGTTGCATTTTCTATATTCTCGAAAAACTCTCCCATCATTCAAACGATATATAATCATAGCATCATTAAATTAATAAAAGATATTCCTGCGGCCATACTTGAACAAACAGAGTTATTTACGATGATTATTGTTCCTATTTTAACTTTTGTCGTATGTGCAATAGGATGCTGCATTGTATTTTCCCGTAAAGAAATCAAGTAAGAAAAAAGGGGGAGGCAAATGATCCATTTAACAGTACTATGTATGTTCATAGCGATCGTTTTTCTCTTCCGGTTTTTTTTCATGAAGCGAGAAATGAAAAGAATGACGAAACAGCTCCAAGCTTATCGTTATCGATATACAGAAAAGAAAGTGGATATTGAATATTTTGATCGGGATATCGAAAGACTGGCAGTGGAAATCAACGGTTATTTTGATTCCATGATGGAGATGAAGGTGGAACAAAAGCGAACGGAAGAGACATTGAAGCAGGCAATTGCCAATATGTCGCATGATCTGCGAACGCCACTAACCTCCATTTTAGGTTATATCCAGCTGTTGGAAGATGAGCACTTAACTTTGGAAGAACGAGCAGAGTATATTGGAATTGTCAAAAGGCGAACGAAAAGATTACAAGATTTGCTCGATGAATTTTTTGAATTATCAATAGTGGAATCGATGGACTATGAGCTGCAGTTCCAAACATTCCATCTCAATCAGAGTATTTGGGAAGTGCTCATGAACTATTATGATGCATTTCATGAGCGACAGTTACAAGTGGATATCGACATGCCTGATGAAGAGATCATGTTATATGCAGATCCATCTGCAGTAATAAGAGTTGTTGAAAATTTAGTGAGTAATGTTCTTAAGCATGCAAGTGGTTCGGTACAGATATCATTAAAGGAAGAATCATCTTCCATTGTCTTTACTATTCGTAACAAAACAGATGTAATGACAAAACAAGATGTTGAGAGGATTTTTGATAGGTTTTATACAGGTGATACTGCAAGAAATAAAAAAGGAACGGGACTAGGGTTATCCATTGCGCAAAGTTTAATGAAAAAAATGAATGGTGAGCTTTTTGCCACTCTGAAAAATCATCAATTTATCATGACCTGTCAATGGAAAAAAAGAACGTAGTCGGCTTCTGTTTTCAGCTCAAAAAAGCCCCTAAGTCTTATCCGGGGCTTTTTTGGCTTGCTATTTAGGCATTCACTGTCCGTTTCGGGGATGGACCTTCTTTTTTATGAGATGCATAGCTATGCAGGATCATTCCCATGATGACGATAAAGATGCCGAACCACGATAACGGAGAAGGAATCGGTAAAGATAGGAATAGTAATTCGCCAGCAAGGGCAAAAAGGACCTCCATCGATTGTGTTGCTTCAACTGAAGCTAATTTCTGCATATTTCCGCGTACCAAATCGGTCGCCATGAAAAAAAGGACCGTGGCGATGACTCCAGAAAATAGTGCCACCAAAAGGGATTGGAAACTCTGCATCTTCGTCGGTGCACCTACTGTAAAGAAACCGTACAAGGAAAGCAAAAACCAGAATGGCAGACTCGCCAAAGTCATTCCCAAAACCCGCTGATAAGCATCCAGACGGCCTTCGGATACTTCCATCATTTTGCGATTTCCCAAAGGGTATGCAAATGAGGCGATGACGATTGGAATCACTCCCAGCCAAAGATTGGCCATTGAAATGTGTTTGGTATGTTCCAGTTGCATCAGGATGATCCCAAGCAGAATGATCATGGACATGAGGAGGCCTTTCACAGAAACCCTTCCCCTTTGCCTTTCGATCCCATCTTTCGTTTGGACATTTTCAAAAAACAGCGGCGCAAGCAGTGCACCCGAAATGATCGTGATTTGCCAAGTTCCGGCGATCAGCCAGCCAGGTGAGTAGGCGGACGCAAAGCATAAAGGAGCATAAAATAACCCAAATCCGACAAAACTCCAAAGCAGCCAAGGACCCGGCTTTTCTCTCATCACTTGTAAAAGGGGACGCAGGTTTTTTCTGCTCCATACGATACACAACAGAAAGGGCACCATAAAGATATAACGCAGCGAAGCACTCCAAATCCAACTTCCGCCAGACAGCTCCATGGCCTGATTCAAAACAAACGTAAATGCAAAAAAGAAAGCAGAACAAATACCTAATATAATCGGACGCAATTGACTCACCTCAATCTGTTTTATGAGTCAGTAAGACTCTGGAAGGATGGCAATCGTTTCGGCTTTCTGAAAAATTTTTCAGGAATGAAAGCAGAATGAATTTTCTAAATATTATAAGCGATCAATTTAAATTGTCCTTCAAAAGCAAAAGAAAATCAACAGGATTCTTTTAAGCTAGTGAAATTCATTCTTCATGATTCGACATGAAATGAAAAGAAAGCTTGTTGGAATTGAATGAAGACGTTTCCATTTAAGTATTTAAATTAGAAATATATACCAAAGAAAGAAGCGGCAAACGTTGTCGTGACGCGTGTTATGAAGGAATTACTAATATTTTATATAAAAATCATATAGAGGCAGATAGTATATGAAGATACGAGAATTGACGAATATGGTAGGTAGTGGTATCTTAATAGAAGTGCAAATAATGTCGAATGGTGACGAAATGTATAAATGCAACATTCGCAAGAAAGTTAGTGGGGTAAATTAAATGAAATCTACAGGTATTGTACGTAAAGTTGACGAATTAGGACGGGTAGTCATTCCAATTGAACTGCGCCGAACATTAGGAATTAATGAGAAAGACGCTCTGGAGATTTATGTAGAACAAGAGCGCATCATCCTTCAAAAATATAAACCAAACATGACTTGTCAGGTTACAGGTGACGTTTCCGATGACAATATGAAACTTGCTGACGGTAAATTAATACTTAGCCCAGAAGGTGCCGAACTTTTAATTAAAGAAATTCAAGCCAGCATGGAAACTGCTAAATAATTAATATACTAGATAAATAGCATCCAAGTGTAGGGAAGGTTTTCCCTACACTTTTTTATATTAAATGGTGAAATAATAAAAATGGTTCGATTCACGGGAGAAACCAATCTTTTCATAAAGTCTCTGTGCTTTCACATTATCCTTGCCTGTCTCCAGTGAAACCCCTTTAGCACCTGTTTCACGTGCAAAAGCGATGGCCGCGTTCAATAACTCCTCGCCAAATCCCTTTTTACGGGCGGACTCCTTCACGAATAAATCATTCAATACCCATGACCGCATCATACTCACAGACGAAAAAGAAGGATACAATTGTACAAAACCAATTGGATTTCCTTCATCAAACGCCATAAAAACCACAGACTCCCCATGTGTCAGCCTTTCCCTTAAAAACTCCCTTGCACGACCAGGATCAGAGGTTTGCTCATAAAACACCCTGTATAAATCAAAAAGTTTTGTCAGTGATTCCAGCTCATGTAATGTAGCCTTCTGTATGCTCATAAATGGACCCCCAAATGTTAGAATACTCTAAATTTACCATTTAACCATGCTATACGCCAAATTCCGGACCGCATTTTCCAGCCCCAAAAATCAGGATGGAGCTCAAAAAGGCACCATCCTGATTTTTTCATCATGTAGAGGGCTGTTAAACCCGAAATGAGCAGCAAACTCATGAGATATCAGCGTTTACTCGTGAGTTTGAAGCAAATACTCGTGAGTTTAGTCGATTTACTCGTGAAATTGGAGCAAATA
>NZ_JVPL01000050.1:0-2507 GCF_001054655.1 Bacillus sp. 220_BSPC | reverse complement strand
AATACATTCCCTTTTTGAACAGCTTCAAAAGAATAATTTCCTCCTTGTACATGAAAAATGACTTGTGGAATTGTTCTTAACTCTTTAAAGTCTAAACAATTTGCCTTAAGACGATTAACAATTACATTTCCAACATACAACATTCCTTGCAGTCCTTCACCTTCGGCTTCAGCTCTCATCATCCTTGCCATTAAATCAACGTCTGAACTTCGATAACTTACTCTCGGCATTTTTTCACCCCAAATATATCGTATGAAAAACAGCCTGCACTAATGTCATTATTTGCGAAAATGACACTCTCCTTCAGTAGAGGCTGTTATTAACTCGTTTAGTAACACCGAGAAAATGGGTGTCTTAATGGAATGAAATCAAGATCCTATATGCTAGTCAGAGAAGGATTTTTTTTGCACACAAGGTTGCCGAAGGAATCTAAATAACAAATTCCCCCCAACAGTGTCGGGGGTTTTTCTTTTGAATAAGGAAACATAAAATTTTTCGATTGACTTTATGTAAAAAATAAAATAAAATTCTAAGTACTTCTTTTAAACTACTCTAACTTGAGTACTTTAAATCGAGTAATATACTTTAAAATAAAAGGATGGATTCAACATATGAAATTTACTGCATTCTTAAAAACACGAGGTGCAACAGCGGCAATCTTTATGGGGATTTTCTATGCAATTGCCATGCTAGGCATCTTCTTGCCTGGGTATACAGCCATTCCAGGAAATGTCGATAAATTACCTATCGCCATCATCAATGATGATGCTGGTAAAAATGGTGCAATGATCGCCGAAAATTTACAAGAAAATTTACCCTTTAAAGAAATCGAGACGGATATAACAAATAAACAAGCCTTAAAAGATTTGGAGCACAATGATTTAGCATTAATCGTACACATCCCAAAAACCTTCTCTGAAAACATTCAAAAAGGTGAAGCGTCATCAAGCATCGACTTTACAATCAATGAGGCAGGCGCAACAGTCGTTTCTTCTACCATGAATTCTGTCGTAACTGAAATTAACAGTCAGTTAAGCACACAATTCTCGCAACAAACAGCTCAGGGCGTATTGATGAACTTTAATGTACCAGAAAAGCAAGCTGCTGAATTAGCGGAAAAGATTGAGAAATCCTATGTAGGAAATGTCGTTACAATCAACGAAATACCCGATGGCATGAATCATAATATGCTGCCGATGTTCTTAACAATGGCCGGTTATGTAGGGGCAATGATCGGGGCCATGCAATTAGTAAGTGCATTTAGAGCCAGCCGGGGAAAAGCAAGCAAAACACGGTTATTCGCTTATGTGCAAATGGCTGCATTATTGATTGCCGTGGTTTCATCAATCATCGCTGTAGGTGTAGCCTATTTAATTGACAAGCCGAGCGGTGACCTATTCTTTGGTATAGTAGGTCAACAAATACTGAACTATATGGTATGTTTTAATTTCACCGCGATTTTAATCTTCTTATTTGGTGAAGGCGGCATGATTTTAAACTTACCGATTTTATTAATGCAAACAATAGCGAATGGTGCCACCATCACACGTGATATGATGCACGCACCATATGAATGGATGAGCCACATTTCACCGATGTATTACTCGGTTCAAGCTTACTTTGCAAACCTATTTGGCAGCATCAGTCCAAGTCCGTATATTTGGTCAATGGCTGCGGTAGGTGCCGGTGCGATGTTAATTAATATGGCTATTGTCGCGTTTTTACACAAACCGATGCCAGTACAGGTTTCTGAAACAGAAGTTGAAAAGAAAGCGGCAGAAATCACAGCTTAGGTTTTGCTACAATAAGGAGATAATACTTCTTAAAGGAGCGTAGAAAATGTCTATTCAAATTTTTATATTGAGCAAGCTGATGGAGGATAAAAATTATCCTTATAAATTAAAAAAGCAGCTTTCAGAACCCATTCCATTGGATCGCCTGGGCGGGTTAACGGAAAGTAAACTGTACTACCATTTTGAATCATTGGTGAAACAAGGTTTAGTCGAGCCAGTTGAAGTGATAAAAGAAGAACATCGGCCTGATAAACAGGTATTTGCGATTACGGATAAGGGTCGCGAAGAACTACCCAAAAAAATCTATAAGTTATTTGAAAATGCGGATGAAATCAAGGATATGATTGTTGGTTTAGCCAACATCAAGTATGTGGACCGGGATAAAGTAGTAGATATATTAGAAAGAAAAGTAAATTCCATCAAGGCTATTTGGGAGCAGCTTGGGAATTTCGAGCCAGAACCTAAAGGCAACGAGAATATTCGTGAATTTTTAGCTGGTTATTTTTCGACCAGAACAGATCACACAATATCTTGGTTTGAAGAGTTAATCAAAAGGATTAAGACAAAGGAATTGTGAGTTTACTTGTAGGCAAATTCGAGTTGATTTCAGAAATGCGCTCCCTTTCCGCCAACTGTCTGCCAAGCCGCATCAAAGCAAGCGGCTGTGGGGTCTCGGCTAGCCAGTTATTCGGCAGGAGTGTCGTAAATTTCTTC